>JAUWMJ010000145.1 GCA_030613225.1 Desulfobacterales bacterium | reverse complement strand
ATAAAAGATTAAAATTTACAAGCTATTATGTTCTATTAAATAAATTTAAGAAATTTTGACAAAAGAAAGGTAACCTTAAACGGTGAACTTAAAACCTGTGAAACCTTACAAAAAAGAATATAGCAAAATCAGAAAAGACCTTTTCAGGATTAATTCTGATATTTCGACTTTAATTTCGAAAGCAAAATCAATACAGGAATCAACGGATAATATCATTGTTGACTGGGAAAAGTCGTGTAAGAGCCTGCGCAAAAGATTAGGAGAAGATATTATTCGTATTGCCGTTGTTGGTCCCATTAAATCAGGTAAAAGTACGTTCTTGAATTCACTGTTTAATGGTGATTATTTAAAACGTGGTGCCGGAGTGGTTACATCCATTGTAACAAGGATACAACGCGGGACACACCTAAAGGCAAAACTTTATTTTAAATCATGGGGAGAGGTGAACTCAGAAATAGAGAAATCTCTGGAAATGTTTCCTTCTTTAAAATTGCAATCAAAAGGTAGAAAAATTGACATAAGGCAAAAAAAAGATCGCATGAGCATTCAAAATGCTATTGGCGAATTAAACCCCGAACAAATAATTACAAATGGTCGGCGCAATGCAAACATTGTTCTTATATCATCTTATCTTAAAGGTTATGACAGAGTTAAAGATGAACTTGTATCGAATAGAAAAACAAGGGAATATAAAGGCAATTTATTTCAAAAGCACAAGGATTTTGCCGGCAATGAAGTGCTGGCGGTTTACTTGAAAGATGTACTCCTTCAAATTGATTCAAATGCCATAGGGGTTAATACCGAGATTGCAGACTGCCAGGGGAGCGATTCTTCAAACCCTCTTCATATTGCCATGATTCAGGATTACTTATTTTCAACGCATTTAATTATCTATGTTGTAAGCAGCAGAACAGGATTGCGTCAGGCTGATATCAGGTTTTTATCAATGATAAAAAGTATGAGGATCATGGATAACTTTTTGTTTGTATTAAACTGTGATTTCAGTGAACATGAATCAGTTGAAAATATGAATGACCTTGCCGGGAAGGTAAAAGAAGAAATTTCTATAATTAAACCTGATCAAGAGATATATTCTTTTTCAGCACTTTATAATCTGTTTAAAACGATTAATAAAAACCTGCTTCAAAAAGATAAACTGAGATTTACGCAATGGGAAGAAGAAACCGAGTTTGTTGATTTTTCAGACAAGGAAACCGAGCGATTTAAATATTCTTTTGAACGTATGCTCGGGCAAAAGCGTTATTCTCTGCTTTTAAAAAATTATATTGAACATCATGGTGTAGTTTTATCAGATATTATGAGATGGGCAGGTATTACCGCGGGTGTTCTTGACAGGGATGCATCTGAGACTACTGAGATTATAAAAAGAATAAAAAGGCATCAGGAAGGGATGGACAAAATAAAGTCCATGGTAAACAATACGATTTCCGGCGTGGTGCCAAAGATTAAAAATGAAATTAAGAGAGATGTAAATCGGTTTTTTGATACACGGTCATCAGATGTGATGGGTGATATCATCGGGTTTATAAGAAATTATAACGTGTCTTACAGGCAGTATGAAGAAAACCTGAAAAGTTCAGGATTTTTAAACACCCTTTACCTGGTATTTCAGGAATTTAAGCAGGCACTTGATACATCAGTTGTTGAAAACCTGACACCTGAAGTGATAAGGTTCACCCGGGAAATGGAAAAAAAGATATATGACAATTTTAAATCCGTTTTTCGAGCATATGAGGCTGTCATTGAAGAAGCTCTTTCAGAGTATGACAGCGTTCTGAATAGGTTACAGCTAACAAATAGCATTGAGAAAGAGGAAAGGCAGATAAAATTGCCGAATATGGATTCAATTAAAGAGACAAGCAGGCTCAAAATGCCGCCTCTAATTACTTTCATTCGTTATTCAGCAAAGATAAAAACCGAAGCAGTCATGAAGCTTGGATTTTTGTCGGTTATCACAATATTTAAAAAAATTATAAAAAAACCGATTTCAGAAAATAATTCAGATGAAATTGAAGCATTAAAGATCGGCATACGGCGTATGAAACGCGAAACGGAAAAGTCTATAATTTTCCATTTTAATGATTATAGAGAGAATGTGAAGTTTCAATATCTTATTAAACTTGTTGATGTCGTATCAGGTGTTTTAGACCAGGAGCTTCTTCGCGGGTTTAACAACTATGCAGATGATCTTTTACGGCTAAATGAAAGGATAAACAGCAAAAAGGTCGAAAAAAATATGACACATGAAATTCTTGCCAAAATCATGCAGGACATACCCAAAATAGATGATAAAATAATGAGGGTGAAAGAAGAAATAGAATTAACAAAATAAGTAGGTGTTCAAGGGTTCAGGGTTCAACGTTCAGGGTTTAGGGACAAGGACAAAAGCAAAGAACCGAAGTTTTCGCTAAAAATGCTGGTTTTCCACATAATTGCCAATGTGCTGATAATTTTTAGATTAGGAATGACTAAGCAGGCTTGTCTCAGTGTTCTTGCCAAGACGAAGCTTTAAAGCGCAGACTGAAGCTTACAAGCGAAGCAGGGTGCTACGCACATAAATACGCTTCCAAAGGGGAACCTTGTGGGCAAGAATCCAACCTTGAACCCTGAACCTCTGAACCTTTGAACGGTTGCCTTATATCATTGCAGTTTCTCAAGACTTTTTCTTGCAAATTCAATTGAAGGGTCAAGCCCAAGGGCCATTAAGTAGTATTCAATTGCTTTTCCTTTTTTCCCCATATCACGATAGTTTGACGCAATGTTGGCATAGTCGATAGCAGAACCAGGGTCGAGTTTGAGAACTTTTTTAAAACTGTCAATAGCTTTTTCGTGTTCTTTTAATTTAAAGTAGCAAAATCCCATCAGGTTATAAATATCTGTTCTTTCTTTATCATGACTTTCACCTTCGTAAAGCACAAGGAGCGCTTTTTGATATTCTCCCATATCTTTAAAGCATATTCCCATGTAGGAATAAATACTTGCAATATCTTGTTTCGCAGGGTTTTGGCTGATAGAGTCTGTAAAATAACCGAGAGCTGTTTTCGGTTTATCGACAGATAGAAAGCATTGGCCAAGGTAAAAGCTTATATAATATTTATCAGGAAGTAATTCTTTAATTTTAATTAGCTTATTTATGGCATGTTCCGGGTCGCTGTTTTCCGTTAGGAGTTTGGATGCAAACATTACAACGCCTGCGCCATGAGCACGTTCTCTGAAATGTGCACCTGGAATGATTATATAAAAAGTCGGTATCTTAAGCAATGGATGCATTGTATTTACGACAATAACATCCATTCCTTTTTCAGCCAGGGAAGAAATGCAACTTTGGACTTCAAGTTTAATATTATCATCAGAAAGATCCGGCAGGCTGGTAATATCAACTATTTTTTCAGGATTCATAATAAACCCGGTATCTTCAATGTTATTAAATTTTGGAAGGCCGCTGGCTTCATAACAGGAGCCTGTATTAAAATCACCGGCAAGCTGGGCAACTTCTGAAAGCGCACGACTTAAAGCTTTTTGAGGATTCGGTGTTGTACCTGCTGTCCAGACAATTTCACTTTTTTCAGGAAAAGTTGACGGATCATAGGCCAAAATACCAACAGAAGGTATGCCCATATCAAGGGTGAAATCGGTAATGTGTAATTTAATCCCGGCATTTTGGTATTTTTTTAACATCTCCACGACAAGTGGATCTGTTGCTGAATCAGAATTGATTGCAGGAAGATTTATCCTGTTATGACTGATTATGGATGATGTATGTCTTTCAACGATTTCACAAATACCTTGGCAAATGGCTTCTTCCGTGCAGTTTCCAGCGCAGGAGCCGTTAAATTCATTAATATTGAAAAACCAGTCAAAAGGGATAAGGACTTCTTTGTTTCGTGTTAGATTAGTAGCCCATGTCCATTTTAAAGGAATATCTTCAAATATCTTTTCCGTCAAATTTGGATCTTTATTTTTATCATGAACAGACTGGGCTATCATTTGAAAATCAATGGCTTTGTCTTTAATATTACGATAATTTTCTATAATAAAGTTGTCCGGATTTTTTTTAAAACTAAAAAGGCTGAATCTTTCAACAAGTTCCATTACAGCACTTGCTTCAGCCTGCTGGGGTGTAGCTCCTTTTCCCATCTGCTTTTTACCGCCTGTGACATTTTTAGCATCCTGGCCGCAGTAACTGATGAATACCGGGATATTGAGTCTGCCGTTATCAATTCTTACTGTATCTTTTAGAATGTCCAGATCAATTTTATTTAATTTATCTTTAAATAGTTTGACAGTCTCTTCAGGTGGCAAAATTTTGTCCTGATCAAGTGTAAAACGTTTAAAGGCATCATTTAATATAAGCTTGTTGTTCATATTTGTTTTCCATGTTCCAAAGGTAGGTTTGATGGCGTCGTAAAAAGTTGAATTTACCACAGAGGACACGGAGCTCACAGAGATAACTAATAAATAAAACAAAATATTCTCTGTGTTCTCTGCGAGCTCAGTGGTGAAAAAAACTTTTAACGACGCAATCAAGATTTAAATTGACTGGTTATTTAATATTTGTTAATAAAATTGTGTTTGCATATGGGGATGTAGCTCAGTTGGGAGAGCGCAGCGTTCGCAATGCTGAGGCCAGGGGTTCGATTCCCCTCATCTCCACTTGCCGGAGCTTTATTTAATTTCTTCCTTTGTGAACAATAAAGGGAATGGTATCCGTTCACGCCCATTCGGAACAAAAAGTTTGTTCTGTAAGCGTTCACAGGTGCTGCAGATGTGCGTGATCACGGCGATCAGCTATAGTATGGTATGCTGGTTGCCATGATCGCGCGCAGATGCGGTGACTGTGAATGCCTACGGGGAATGAAAAGGGCGACTTGGATAGGCGGTTAATAGTAAAATTAAATTTCAGTCATTCATCAATGATAATTGCTCCTCCGGAATTTCTTTTTACTTTAGTTATCCCCGGATATTTTTTTTCAATCTCTCTGATAGAAAAAGATTGCTGTTCAACGATTTTTGCCAAACGTTCGTTTTCTTTTTTTAGATGTTTTTGTTGCAATGCCTGTCGAATTGTTACTGATAGATCGACAAGATTACATGGCTTGGTTAAAAACCGATAGATTTCTCCTTCATTAATGGCATGCATTGCTGATTCAAGACTTGCATGTCCGGTAAGAATTATACGGATTGTATCAGGATAATCTTTTCGAACAACAGCAAGAAATTGAGTTCCCGTCATTGCCGGCATTACTTCATCTGAAATAACTACGTCAATCGGTTCTTGTGACAGAATTTTAAGAGCCTCTTTTGCGGAATCGGCGCAGTGAACAGTATAAGATTCACGGGAAAGCATATTTTCCAACATATCACGAATAACCGGCTGATCGTCAACAACCAAAATGCTGTATTCTATAGCGTGGTTCCTTATTTTAAGAATGAATAATTATCGAATATAATATAAATTCTGTCAACTATATTTCGTATTTTCTATAAGCTAAGCGAATTTCAAAATAATGTTACCATTGAAACTGGTCCGGGACTCAAAAAATATTCTCCAGCCGATATCAACAACGTTCTCAAGAATTCCTTAATACAAAATAAAAAGCCATGTCATCATGGTGAGGAACTTTAATAATGGAATCCAAAAAGATGGCTTGACTTACTATGGAAAATTGTTGTACGAACCGAATATTAAAAGATAAGGTAGATTTATTATTTCAATAAGTTATAAAGGTCTTAATGCTATGGAACGAATATCTTCAGTAAAAAGAAACACAAGAGAAACCAAAATAAGTATTGAACTGAATATTGACGGAAAGGGAAAGCTGGATATATCTACTGGGATTGGCTTTTTTGATCATATGCTGACGCTTTTTGCACTACATGGTTTCTTTGATTTAACAATAGATGCAAAGGGAGACCTGGAAGTTGATTTTCACCACACAGTAGAGGATATAGGACTGGTATTAGGTGATGCTTTTAACAGGGCTCTTGGCGAAAGAAAGGGAATAATCAGATATGGGCATGCGGTTACACCAATGGATGATGCACTGGCTGCCGTAACCGTTGATATGTCAAAGCGTCCTTTTCTGGTTTATAATGTTCCGGGGACTTCGGGTTCAGGTGTTCATTTTGATATATCACTTGCAAAAGAATTTTTCAGGGCATTTACAGTTAATGGTGGAATGAACTTGCATATTAATGTGCATTATGGCGATAATGAACATCATATAATTGAATCAATATTTAAAGCAACAGGAAGGGCTTTGGACCAAGCTACTTCAACAGATAAAAGGATTGCTGATGTTCAATCTACTAAGGGAAAATTGTAATATATACATAGCAGTCATTTTAGCTGTTGTAATTTTATCAGGTTGTACGTCTAAAGAAATTGCTCCTGAATCAGGTTATAATTTATTGGGAACAGAGAAGATCCTTGTTTTGCCCTTTAAAGATATGACCATGATATATGGCAAAGGTGAAAGTGTCAGATGTCCGGTGTGTGGCAGGGTTTTTATAACCGGCAAAGTGTCTGTAGATGCAGTAGAAAAACTTACCAACAGCCTGATTTCGAACTTAAAAAGCAGAAATAAATATAAAATAGTTACTTCAAGCATGATTGGTGAAGAACAAACATTTTCTAAACGTAAACTTATTGTTAAAAAAGGGCGTGAATATAACGCTGATGCAGTCATAGCAGGTTATTATTACCGATACAAGGAGCGGGTTGGAACACGATATTCTGTTAAATCACCTGCTTCCGTTGCGTTTGGAATTCATCTTCTAAGTGTGAAAGATGGCCGCATTCTTTGGTCCGGCCATTTCGATGAAACACAGCATTCATTAAGTGAGAATCTTTTTAATCTGAAAACGTTTATAAAAAGAAAAGCAAGCTGGATCACCGCCGATGAGATGGCGGCCATAGGACTTGAAGATATCCTTAGGACATTTCCAAACCCATGATTATTATACCGGCAGTAGATATAAAAAATGGAAGATGCGTGCGCCTTCTTCAGGGACGAAAGGATGAAGAGACCGTTTTTTCCAATGATCCTGTAAAGATGGCAATGAAATTCAATGATGAGGGAGCCGAATTAATTCATGTAATTGACCTTGATGGCGCTTTTGAAAAAAGTCCTCAAAATTTAAATTCCATCAAAAAAATAATTGAAAGTGTAAAAGCTGGTGTACAGGTGGGTGGTGTAATCAGGGATAAAAAGACAATAAGAATGTTTATTGATCTTGGTGCAAAAAGAGTGATCATCGGTACGGAAGCAATTAAAAACCCAAAGCTTGTGAAAGATGCCTGCAAAGAATTTCCAGGTCGGATTGTTATCGGAATAGACGCACGAAATGGAATGGTGGCAATAGAAGGGTGGACTGAAACTACAAAAATTAAGGCTG
>JAUWMJ010000130.1 GCA_030613225.1 Desulfobacterales bacterium | reverse complement strand
TTTTTTATAAACCATGTGCTATAATTTAAAATAAGCACATAGACCTCATCCACGGTTTAAAATCAAACATCCCCGATTCGGCCAACTTTTTAAATCCTGAGTGCAAACAATCTTTAACTGGTTTCAAACAAGAAGGAGTCTAGTATAATATGAAGACACACGCCATTCACCCGCTTAAAACAAATGCCAGGGTTTTATTGTCCAGCGTTTTTGGTCCCTACGCCCGGGATGACGAATATGGAAGCAGGAAAATTAATCCAATGGAACTGTATGAGAATCAGGTCACACGCGTGCAGGGTGCCTATTCACTACGGATGTTTCACCGAACGTTCTCGCTTTTGATGATTCAGGCCAATATTGATGCCCCGTGCACCGTGCTCGATTTTCCATCCCTGGACCGTTTTACCCGGGAAATTAAAACCCAATCCTATGACATCATCGGTATCAGCTCTATTATACCGAATATTGGCAAGGTGCGAACCATGTGTGAGCTGATCCGGGCTTATCAGCCGAAGGCAATGGTCCTTATCGGCGGCCATATCGCATCCTTAGAGAATCTTGATGAAATGATCGACGCGGACCGGATCGTAAAAGGCGACGGCATTCAATGGTTTCGGAAATTCCTTGGCCAGGACACTGCTGCACCGGTAAAGCATCCCATGGTCTACTCGGCATTCGGGGCTCGAATCCTGGGCAATAGACTCAGAGACAAGCCCGGTGATGTGGCTGCCATCCTGGTTCCTTCGGTGGGGTGTCCCATTGGTTGTAATTTCTGTTCCACCTCCGCCCTGTTCGGCGGAAAAGGCCGGTTCATTAATTTTTTTAAAACCGGAGACGAAGTATTTAATATCATGTGCGAGATGGAGCGCAAACTGAAAGTGCGTTCCTTTTTCATACTGGATGAAAACTTTTTGCTTCACCGGAAACGCGCGCTTCGACTGCTTGAATTGATGGAGGAACATCAAAAAAGCTGGACCCTCAGCGTTTTCAGCTCGGCAAGGGTAATCAAATCTTATACCATTGAACAGCTGGTGGGCCTTGGCATCATCTGGGTCTGGATGGGTCTGGAAGGAAAGGACAATGACTATCGAAAACTAAACGAGATAGACACCCGCGATCTGGTTAAAAACCTGCAAAGTCATGGAATTCGTGTGCTGGGTTCCACCATTATCGGACTGGAAAATCATACTCCGGAAAACATAACGGACACGATCGAATACGCGGTCAGTCATGAAACCGATTTTCATCAGTTCATGCTCTATACTCCCAATCCGGGAACGCCATTATATGAAAAACATAAAACACAAGGAACTCTGTTTAACGAAGCGGAATTTTCCATGGCGGACGCGCATGGGCAGTACCGTTTTAATTACAAACACCCCCACATGGAAAACGGCATGGAAGGACAGTTTTTAATCAATGCCTTTAAGAACGATTTTCATATCAACGGCCCCAGCTTAGGCCGGCTGATACGAACCATGCTGAAAGGCTGGCAGCGGTACAAAAATCACCCGGACAAACGGATTCGTAAACGATATAAATGGGATACCGCCCCCATTCAAACCATTTACGCGGGTGCTGTCTGGGCGATGAAAAAACGGTTTTGGAAAAACAAAGCCGTGCACAAAAACCTCAAAATACTTCTCAAAGATCTTTACCGGGAATTTGGATGGAAAACACGGATCATTGCACCCATCACAGGATTATATTGCCTGGCAGCAATTATTAATGAAGAAAGACGCCTGAAAAAGGGCTGGACCTATGAACCCGAAACCTTTTATGAGAAAAACGATGCCGCATCGGCCCTGGAACAGACGGAAACCGTAAGAAAGAAAAAAGCCGTAAGAATTAACTTTTCGGTGCCAAAACCTGCGCCAGGAACCTGTGCTTCTTTAAAAGCGGGTTCCTGTCAACCACCACCCCTAAAAAAGGTGGCTTGAATGGTGACCCTGAAAGGGTCTTTGACAAAACAATTCTCACCGCAGAGCCACGGAGAACGCAGAGTTTATTCTTTTATTTGTTTTCCTTTGAGAGGAAGGAAAACAAATAACAACAAGTCTTACGGCAATACATACCTTTCATTCAAAAGCGTGTCCTTATTTGCACGGCTATTATCCTAAATGCCATCACGCTTTATATCTTTTCTTTTCTGGCCTCTCAGCAGAAAAGAAAAGATATTTTCTCTCTGCATACTCTGCGTGTCGAGCAACTTGTCGGGTCGTAGCTTGCAGAGCGAAGCCCGAAGCGGGTGGTGAAAAGCATTCTCTCACTTACCCGCATAGCAAAGCTTGGACCATCAGCATAGCTGAAGGTTTAAGGAACTAGTTAATGATTGTTGGAAATCTGATACGTTCCGTCAAGCCGGTCACACATCTCTTCATATCTTTTTCCAAGCTCTTTTAATGATGATTTAAATTCCTGTTTGGTTATTTTACCTGATTTATATTCTGTTTTTATAAACTCAAACTCGTTTTTGTACCATCGATCAGGATCAAAATTGTACGTCACTTTACCATTTCCTTATTTTTCAACGAATCTGATACATTTAAGTTTATAACTATATTATGTGTTTTTCCAAAGGCCATCACCTCTTCAGGTTTGTGCTCACCGGCCAGGTAGGTGGAAAGAAATTTCGGTGCTTTAAGCATGTGCATAATATAAGAGATATGACCGGAATAACCGGTGTCGTCCAATATCTGAAGCGCCCGGATGGTCTTTTCAGCCATCTTCATGACCTGGCGACTTAACATGGGTGGATTGTCCTGGTTGCATATGTGAACAGAATAGATCCTGCGGCAGGAAAAGGGACGGATTTCATATATCATGCACGCATTGTTTTTCATCAGGAAAGGGCAGGCAGAGTGCTGTCCCTTTTCCCTCTTTTTTAAATCCCCGGCAAGAGCCTTATTAACTTTGACTTGTAGGGGTCGGAGCAGGCTACGGACCTTTTCGAGGATCACAAGTCCTTCAAGAGTAGTGATATCGACGCTGCCTGCATCTGTGCAGCAATAAGAACAGCCTTTGCCGCAGGCAGCGTTTTCTTTATATGCAACCGCTTCTGTTTCGAATGCTTTATATATATCTTTTATTTTATCAAGCTTTTTATCCATACACATTCATTTCAGATCTCGTAAAATGCTAGGAAAATAGGTCTTTTTTTTGGACATTATCGGGCGTAGTGAAGCCTTTTCGGAACACCTGAAGCTTGAGTGCAGTGTCCAATTATTATGCAATCTCTTATCATTTAAAGGTTTAGCGTCATTTTTCAGTAATAAATTACGAGGTCTGTAGTTTCTGATTCTACTCATTTTCTATTACACGGGCTACCGGGTTGCCGCAACGTGAACAAATTCCCTTTAGAATCAGCCTCCCTCCCCAGATCCCGCCGGTTGACAATTCCATCAGGGTGTCGGCCCCTTCTTCCTGGGCAGCCTTTGCTTTTTCTACTTCAAAACTGATGTCACAGATATCAGAAGATGTTCCAATGGAAGCATTGACCTTGGTTTTCAGCCCTGTTCCGATTCCGGTAACCTTCTGATATTTTCGATTGGGATTACAAGGGATAACAATTTCACCCTTTGCCGCATTTTCCCTGACAAAGGCTTCAGACAGTCCTTCGGCTTGAGCTACGATTTGCATTTCTTTTGTAACGGTGTTCTGGCGCGCATACTCAAGTTGTGTTGTCATAGTCTCCTCGCTATAGAATCTCCTGCAAAACTAAAAAAGGATTTTGTAAGAGATGTATTCTCACAAAACCCTTTGCCATCAGATTCTACAATGATAATTACCTGGCTCGTCTTCTGACTTCCGGCAGCAAATCTGTTTTTTAACCTTCCCGTTTTCACAGTGGTCACTGCAAAAAACAGATATTTCCGGTTACAGCGGCGGGACCGTCGCGGAGTTTCACCGTGTTCCGTTTGCCAAGGCAACCACAAAAAGTACAGTAATTATGTACAGAATAAGGGTGATCAAGTCAATATTTTCTTTACAAGCAGCCTTGTTTAATCCCGGAAACAGAAGCGTGGCTGAATAATAGCTAAATTAAAAAACCATATTCATTCAAATGTTTTTATTGACAACTCGTATGGATTTTAAATAAACAGACACAGTTAGTTCACTGGGGGTGCTTTTATCAAAAGCTGAGAGAAGTTTAAAACTTCAACCCTTGGAACCTGATACGGTTAGTACCGGCGTAGGGAAAGTGTATGAAGCATCAACTCCTTTAGTTTTTATCCTTTCTTTACATCCTTATACATCCCGAAAAATCAAATCCAACTGTTCAGGTGACATGAATAAGCAGAGGTTTTATGAAAATAAACCTGAATGGGAAAAAAGTGGAATCAGAAAGCCAAACCCTGATGGATCTTGTCCTGGAGAAGGGCCTTGATCCCATTTCCCTGATTGCTGAAGTCAATTTTGAAGTGATCAGGCAGAAGACCTGGGAGGATGTCTCCATCAAAGAGGGGGATAATATTGAACTGTTAAGTTTTGTGGGGGGAGGATAAATGCCGGATATCATAAATGATACGCTCTGTCTGGGCGATGTTGAATTTACAAGCCGTCTGTTCACCGGAACGGGAAAGTTTGCATCAAGGGAACTCATCACACCCATGCTGGAGGCAAGCGGCTCCCAAATGATAACGGTTGCCTTGCGACGGGTTGAGCCCAATGCAGGCAAGGAAAACATATTAAATTATATTCCTGATTCGGTGACGCTGCTGCCCAATACATCAGGGGCCAGAACCGCACAGGAAGCGGTCCGTATTGCAAGAATTGCAAGGGAAGCCGGATGTGGAAAGTTCATTAAAATAGAGGTGATCACGGATATGAAATATCTGTTGCCGGACAATCACGAAACGCTCAAGGCAACGGAAATACTAGCAAAGGAAGGGTTTATCGTTCTGCCCTACATGATGCCGGATATTACCGTGACCAAACAACTCTTTGATGCCGGGGCCGCGGCAGTCATGCCCCTTGGTTCCCCCATCGGGACCAACCGGGGACTTGAAATGAAGCCCATGATCAAGATGATAATTGAGACCAGCAAAATTCCTGTGGTGGTGGATGCAGGCATCGGCAGGCCTTCCCATGCAGCGGAAGCCATGGAAATGGGCGCGGATGCTGTGCTTGTCAATACCGCCATTGCAACCAGTCAGAATCCGGTTTTAGTGGGACAAGCCTTTTCCCTGGCTGTGGAAGCTGGCAGAATGGCCTATCTTTCCAATATGGCAGACAGAAAAGCGTATGCTGAAGCATCTTCGCCTTTGACCGGGTTTTTAAGGGAGTGATCAGATGCCTTTTATGAACCTGGTAAACAAGTTTGAATTTTTTGATTTTGACCGATATTTTCAGTCTGTTACAAAGGCTGATATCGAAACATCTTTGAACCGGGACCACCTTGAACCTCATGATCTTCTCAATCTTTTATCCGAACAGGCCCAAGTGTTTTTAGAAGAGATGGCCCAAAAAGCCGGAAAGATAACCCATCAGTATTTTGGAAGAACCATCGGGCTTTATGCCCCCATGTATATTTCCGATTACTGCTCCAATCACTGCACCTATTGCGGGTTTAATACAGCTATGAATTTTAAAAGAACCAGGCTTTCCATAGAAGAGATTGAACAGGAAGCAAAGGTGATTGCAGACACGGGTATCCGCCACATCCTTGTCCTGACCGGAGAAGCGCCTGCTAAAACCCCAATGTCATATCTGAAAGAAGCCGTCGGGGTCTTGAAAAAGTATTTTTCTTCCATTGCCCTTGAGATATTTCCCATGGATGAAGAAGAGTATCATGTCCTGAAAAAGGCAGGTGCCGATTCTTTGACCGTATACCAGGAAGTATATGACCAGAAGATTTATAAAGAGGTCCATCCAAAGGGAAGAAAATCAGACTAGCACTATCGGCTGTTGACCCCTGAAAGGGGGGCAAAAGCAGGGTTCAGGGCTGTCAATATCGGGACCTTGTTCGGTCTTGGGGAACCAAGGTCGGAAGCCTTTATGGCATGTCTTCACGCCGAATATCTTGAGAAGGAATTCCCGGATGTGGAGATTTCCCTGTCCCTTCCCAGGATGACAAAGGCTCGGGGCGGGATTGAGCCGAAATATCTGCTTACGGATATCGGTTTTGTTCAGTTTATGCTGGCCTGGCGCCTGTTTATGCCAAGGCTTGGGATCACCATATCCACAAGGGAGTCTGCCTTTTTCAGGGACAAGCTTATTCGTCTGGGGGCTACACGGTATTCGGCGGGATCCAAAACCGATGTCGGTGGATATGCCTTAAAAGCCAATGATGCGACGGTTCAGTTTGAAGTGACGGATACCAGAAGCGTGGAAGAAATAACACAAATGATCCGGCAAAACGGGTATCAGCCGGTTTTCAAGGACTGGGAGTTTTTCTGATGAAAATCGGTATAGCAGGTATCGGCGGCATTGGATCGAACGTGGCAAGACACCTTGCCCAGGCCCGGGTGAAAGAGATCAAGATTGTGGATTTTGATCGTGTAGAAGCCTCAAATCTCAACCGGCAGTTTTATTTTCTCTCCCAGGTTGGAGAAAAAAAGACCGACAGCCTTGAAAAAAATCTTAAGGATATATTCCCGGAAATGGTCATTGAAAAGATTGAAAAGAAAATTGAGCCGAAAGATGCAAGGGTGCTGTTTTCAGACTGCAGCATTGTCGTGGAAGGGTTTGACAATAAAAGTTTGAAGAAAATGATTATTGAAGAACTTTCCGGAACTGACAAGGTTGTGGTGTCAGCCTCGGGTATTGCCGGCGAAAATATGGATGGGGTGACAACTAGAAAATTGGGCAACTGCCATATCCTCGGGGATTTTATATCCGACCAGGACGAGTTTGCGCTTTTCCCGCCAAAAATCGCCATGGTGGCATCGATCATGGCAGGTATTGTTTTACGACATGCAAAGGATAAAATAAATGAAGGAAGGGAAAAAGAATTTTTGTCACCTTTTTCCCGGCAGCTTCCCCGCGGCATCTACGGCATTTTAGGGGAAAAGTTCTCCCTTGGGCGAACCAATGTGGATGTGGCAAAACAGATGGTGTATGCAGGTATTGATATCCTCCAGTACCGCGAAAAGTTAAAGGATAAAAGTCTTAAAGAAATTTACGATCAGTGCCGTGATATCCGCAAAATCACTGAAGATGCAGGCATTCCCTTTATTATCAATGATTATGCCGACATTGCCCTGATGGTGGGCGCCGACGGCATTCACCGGGGACAGGATGATCTTCCCGTTAAAGCCCTTCGGAAAATTGCCCCCCATATGATGATCGGGTGTTCCACCCATTCGCCTGAACAGGCAAAAAAAGCCATAGAGGACGGGGCGGATTACATCGGCGTGGGGCCCATATTTACCACCCGGACCAAGGAGGATGTCTGCGATGCCGTGGGGCTTGAATATCTTGAACATGTTGTCAAAACCCATGATATCCCCTTTGTGGCCATTGGCGGGATAAAACGGCACAATTTAAGGGACGTCCTGTCAAGTGGAGCTAAAACCGTATGTCTGGTCACCGAAATTATTGGGGCTGAAAATATTGAAAAAAACATCAAAGAAATTAGAAATATAGTAACCGTTCACGCCCGTTCGGAACAAAAAGGTCGCACAATATCCGTTCTGTAAGCGTTCACAGGTGCTGCAGATGTGCGTGATCAGGGCGACCAGCTATAGTCTGCTCCTCTGCTTGGTTGCCCTGATC
>JAUWMJ010000221.1 GCA_030613225.1 Desulfobacterales bacterium | reverse complement strand
ATCTTTTTTTTCCTCTCTTTTTGTGTTTTACCCTGAAATACAACAACTTAGGCTACGGGACACTGTTAACTATTTAACTTCTCAGGACGGACTTCCAGAACGCCCCTAAAATAATAAGTTTCTATTTTTTATCTGATATATGGATATCCCCTGGCATACTACTTAAAGCCAGTGGTTATGCCCCCGGTGCCCTTCATCACATTATTGTAAGAGGCATCGAGCGAAGAAAAATATTTAAAGATGACACCGACAGGTTTAATTTCCTGGATCGGCAGGGTAAGGTGCTCTCAGAAACCGGTACAAAATGTTTTGCATGGGCTCTGATTCCCAACCATTTTTTATGTTGAACTCAACATAAAAAGTGATTGGTCATCAGCGCCCAAGCATAACATGCGGTTTGTGATTCCGGTATGAGCCGAGACAGCCGGTCGATAAAATTGTCCTGGTCGGCCTTATCCCTGAATATTTTATTACGTTCGATCCCCCCGCATAATAACGTGGTGCAAGACTCCAGGGGCGTCTAAACGAGCTAATCTTGGCATGGCATACTATATAAAAAATGAAATCATATTGCGAGTTATTTTGTTTTTTAAAGACGATTAGGCCCGGCTTTTTTTTTAGTTCAGGAATAGTTATTACAGACCTCGTCATCAATCATTAAAAAATCGCGGCGAGCTCTTATGTGACGCAGGATTGCATAATAATTGGACACTGCACTCAAGCTTCAGGTGTCGGGTGTCAGGTGTCAGTAGTAAAAAAGCGAGAGCCAGCCTGAATCCTGACACCCGACACCGGAAACCTATGTTCCGAAAAGGCTTCACTACGCCCGATAATGTCCAAAAAAAAGACCTATTTTCCTAGCATTTTACGAGATCTGTATTATGAAATTATCGTTCTTTTTAACAGTTGACCGCAGAATCCAGCCCTTCGGAACTTTTAGAAACACTGGGATCTTTCATGCTTCGTTGTGCTGCAAAGCATGGGAGTTTGTCCGAAAGTTTCAAATAATTTGAATCAGGAATGACATATAACCGCTTGCTATTTTAATAAAAAACATTGAAAATAGATACACAAATTCAAATTAATAATTACAAAAAATTGAAAGGATACTATCACTTATTCATATCAATATTAAGGGTTCGCGTAAAAATAACTTTACATTTTAGGCGCATGGAGTTAGGTCAGATTTATTCGATCCGAGGCTGCAGGTAAGCGAAGACTCCGAAACCACAGGAATAGCGAGCTATTTCGAGGATTTTGCAGTTGAGGATCGGACAAAGATGGCCTGAATCCGGGATGTGCCGCGAAGCAAATGCCCTTGGGGTGCATAAAATGTGAAGTTATTTTTTGCACGAGCCATACGTTCCTGTTGTTGAGCTGGAAAATCTTGTTATTTTTACATATACCTTCTATTCATTATTAATTCTTCAATACCTGAAAATTTTAATACCTCATCAAACATGCAGGGTAGCTGCCCATGGAAAAGGAGAAAAAAGATTTTTGCAGACTGATAAGCCAGGGATTTCACATGGGAAGCTGCCTTGTGGAATCAGACGGGAAAAAAGTCCATGCATGCAAAGCAACCTTGAAGATGGAAAAAAATAAGATTTTCAGACTTATCACTTCCATCCACCTGTCCCGGCCTGAAAATTATCTTTCGATCTACCAGTCAGGTTGCAATTTTTCCTGCAAAAAATGCCATTCATGGTATTTCTCTAAAGTAAGGGATGGTACCTGGTATTCACCCGAAGATATCCTTGATGAGGCAAAAAAATATGAAAAAAATGTGACCCTGGCAGAACCGCGCGAAAGAGTTACGGCATGGCACGCCCATGATTCATGCCATTGCTGCGGTTCCTGCGTGATTAACAATGAACGATCACCGGGGTGTCCCGGAGTGCTCCCCCGGGAATCTGTTGTATTAAGCCCCCAGGGATTCGGACCGGCCCGGGACATCGTGGCTTTTACCGGGGGCGATATCACATGCTGCCCTGAATTTTACTGCGAATGTGCGAAACTCATAAAAGCCCAGACAAACCTGAAGGTTCTCATTGAAACAAACGGTTATGGCCTGACCGATGAAAATCTTTTACTTCTCAAAGAATCGGGAGTTGATTCCTTCTGGCTCGATATTAAGGCATTTGACAAGAAAAACCACAAGTGGCTCACCGGGTGCAGCAATGAAGAAATCCTTGAACTTCCTGAAAAAATATTAGAATCAGGGTTTGTTCTTGAAGTTCTCTCCCTTTACATCCCGGGTCTTGTTGAAAATTACGATCTTGAACAGATCGCAACCGTTCTTGTTAAGGCTGATCCTGAAATTCCATTTACAATACTTGCCTTTTTCCCGGAATACAAAATGAAGGATTACAGCAACCCGACTGTTCAGAACATGGTCGAAGCCTATAAAATGTGTAAAAAAACCGGACTCAGAAATATCAGGCTTGGGAACCTTGGAGTTTTCATAACCTCGGCAGAGGAACTTGAATTTTTAAGAAATAATGTCGACCAGAAAGATTTTTAGGTGAACCAGTTTTGATAAACGATTATCTTAAAGAACTTGAACACTGCGAGCTTTGTGAGCACAGGTGCGGCGTGAACAGGCTGACTGGCGAAACCGGAGTTTGCAGGATGACAACTCCGGTTGTTGCTTCTGCTACCCTCCACTCGGCTCCCCCGGAAAGCTATACTGTTTTCATGGCTGGCTGCAACTTCAAGTGCCTGAACTGCCAGAACTGGTCAATCTCACAATACCCGGACAATGGTTACCCGCAAAGAGGATATATTTCCCCGGAACTTCTGGCTGAAGAATCCGTTGATATTCTGAAATCAGTATCTGCAGGGTTGATCAGGGCGGACAGGATCTTTTTCTCAGGTGGAGAGCCGACAATTCACCTTCCTTATATTGAAAGGGTAGTAAAAGAGGCCAGGAAGATAAACCCTGATGTCAAGGTAAATTTCGATACAAACGGGTACCTTACAGAGAGCAGCCTGAAAAGGGTTGTTGAATTTACAACGTCCATCACCTTTGACATCAAGGCCTATGACGAGAAGATCCACCTTGCACTGACCGGTGCATCATCCGAACCGGTTCTCAGAAATGCAAGGTACATTGCAGAACATGCGGAAGACAAGCTCTGGGAATACAGGATAGTAGTAATACCGGAGATAAATATTAAAGATATAAAATCCCTTACCGAGTTTATTGCCGGCATGAATCCCGAACTTCCGGTCTGTTTTCTATCCTTCAGGCCCAACTTTGTACTTGAGAACCATCCCGGAGCATCAATCGATCTTATGGAAAAATGCATTGAAACGGCAAAAAAATCCGGCCTTGTTAATGTTAGCTGGGCAGGTCAAACCGGAATCTCCGGAAGTATTCCACCTTCTTTAAAAGGGATTGATGACGGAGCAAAGCTCGCCGGAGCATATGCGGCAAATGCCGGCTGCAGAAGCGACCAGAGGAACTGCACAACCTGCCTGTTTATAAATGACTGCGGTATAAAAAGATACATGCCTGGGGGATTTTCTGGACGTCTTTAATTAACTAACCAACCTAATCGATCAACTGATAATTACCCCCAATTGAAATCGCTTCGCCCCTTCGAACGGCATAACCAACGCCTGCAGCAGCATGCCAAGCTTTCTTGCCGGATCGCTTAGTGATATTTTCAGTTCGCGGGCCGCCCAATAACAAAATAGGCTCCGAGCTTTTACGCGAGGCCTAAGTATGGACTGGACGAATTCAGAATCTCCCAGTATGCGCTCATCACCTTTGAGTCGATCAATTCCCTTTAGACGTATTTTTTTTACTTCAGACCAGCCGCCCAGACTACGAATCAGGCCCCCTCCAACAAGATCGGGACGGCGCCCCTGATCAAGACCGGCCTTTACATATGCGGTATAACGTTTTCGGGCTTCGCTAATGGGCTTTCCAAAATATTTTAGTACATAATTATCATCCTGCCAAAGCCTTTGCTTGTATCTCGTCAATACGCTGTGACCACTGTAAGGATAATGGCGCAATTCTTTAAGATTTTTTACAATTTTTGCCCTGACAGGGTTAAGATGAATATATCTGACCAGTTCTTTAAGATAGGCATCTTCTTGGCAGATAAACGACTTGTATCTATTTTGAAAAAGCTGGCCTCGCCGTTTGTGCCTTCGATTAAAACTAACGGCATAGCCGGTCAATAATCGTCGCATTAGTGAAGACAGCCCTCCTGGACCGGAGCGAAACAAAAAGTGGGCATGATTGGTCATCATCGCCCAGGCATAACATGAGGTTTGTGATTCCGGTATGAGCAGGGCCAGCCGGTCGATAAAATTGTCATAGTCGGCCTTATCTCTGAATATTTTATTACGTTCGATCCCCCGTATAATAACGTGGTGCAAGACTCCAGGGGCGTTTAAGCGGGCTAATCTTGGCATGGCATCCTATATATTAAAAATGAAATCATATTGCAAGTTATTTTGTTTTTTTAAAGACGTCCCGGTTAGTCTCCGTTCATCCTGCTTTTGAGGGAATCACTTAAAGCACAGAGGGCGCAAGGTTTGTATTTTTAAATTCATTATTTCAGATCTCGTAAAATGCTAGGAAAATAGGTCTTTTTTTTGGACATTATCGGGCGTAGTGAAGCCTTTTCGGAGCATAGGTTTCAGGTGTCGGGTTTCAGGTTTCAGGCTGGCTTTCGCTTTTTTACTACTGACACCTGATCCGCCTCCGGCGGAACACCTGAAGCTTGAGTGCAGTGTCCAATTATTATGCAATCCTGCGTCACATAAGGACTCGGCGCGATTTTTTAATGATTGATGACGAGGTCTGTATTTTGTTTTGAAGTTTCAGATTTAATATGCCTGAAAGCAGTAAGCGCATCAATGATAAAATCCAGAGTTCCTGCGGAATCTCCTTGATAATAGTATACATTTCCTTTTGCCATGACAAGTTCGCCCAGATGAATAGGGGAATAATCCTGGCCAGGGCATGATAACTGAAACCATTCGCCGTTTTTCTTTCTGAACTTTCCTTTCAGCTTTTCAATATCAAAGTTTGTAACCTGGTTATCCGTTGCCCTCCAGCTGTTATGGCTACCATGGCCAACAAGAACAATGCTTTGATACTTATCATCCTGGATGACCTTTATGAAGTCTTTTTTTGTGGCAGCAAAAAAATAGTCTATTTTCTGACCTTTTGAATTAAAGTATAATGTCCAGGCCGGATAACTGCCTAAAAATGCACATGGCGGTGCCCAGTAATCATGGTCCGAAAAGGCATGCGCAGACAACAGTATTGCTGCGTATTTGTCTGATTTTGTTAAAAGATCTGAAATAAATGCGATTGTTGTTATGGGTATATAAATAACCGCGACAATTATGGAGACGTATTTGGCCAGATGCTTGAGGCCTATCTTCCCGAATTTTTTCTTGAATATGAAAGTATATAAACTCATTATTAAAAACAAACAACCGCCGTAAACAGTACGGCTTTAGACTGTGCATCCTCAGGGTATTATACGACGCCTTACATCATAGGTTTACCAAACCGACTCCTAAGTGTTTCAACAAAAAATGAATTTGCCTTCTCAGACACAAGCTCTAAAGTAGAAATCCCATCACGCCACGCGATGAAGAAAGTGAATATGAGCAACAGAGCCGTTATAATAAAATTCGGCCATGCATTTAGAGCCCACTGCCCAGACCAAACCCATTGAACTGAATCAGTAAATGGGAGGAGATAAGGAATAGGCCACTGTTCGCCACCAGGTCCTTTTGCACCAATGATATCGCAAAGAAGATGCAAATGAAAGCTTAAAAGCGCTAAAAGAGTTGTAAGCCAACGACGTCTGGAGAGAGAATAGGCAATAATGGCAACTATTAAAGCACAACCAATATTATGTCCCAAAA
>JAUWMJ010000101.1 GCA_030613225.1 Desulfobacterales bacterium | reverse complement strand
ACTATCATTACTTATAAATATTTTTCTTGAAATGTTCGAAGTATTAATGTAGTCTGTTAAAAAATCAACTTCTCGTCATGTTTTTTCAAAAAAACGCCATGCTAATTGCGCCTAACCTTACAACTCACTGCGGGGTTCGTTGAGCTGAGTTGCCTGGGGCTTTATGCCAACAAACTCAGAATGATTAAAATTTTTGTTAAAACCAAAACTTTCGGGAGCCGCTCAGTAGCCCCAGGTCAACTCCAGCGTTTTGTTCTGCTTTTCAGTTTTTATTGAGTCCAAATTGCCGTGTACCAAGTTTCTCTTTCCATCTGTTTTCACAATCAATTACGCCATCTGCTGTTGTTGTGGCTGGCACAATCTCAAGGATTGAAAACTGAAAATTGGTTGGATCTAAACCTTGCAACTCTATATTGCCACCATGTCCATTCTTGGCATACGAAGACCATCTACCATATATCCCTTGCGCACCATATGCCGACCCGACATAAAGCTTTCCTGATATCTTGTCTTTTATTAAATAAATGCCATTGACTGAAGAGAGTGTCTTCAACCAAGTAAGGTTTGTATCAGGAAACTGAATCATCATTTTTAAGTCATGAAAATTCAAATCTACTTGATCGAAAGATTGGAAATCTCCAATAGATTTTTCTCCTTTTAATTCAACAACTTTTTTATTTTTTGATTGTACCCAAGAGACTGTGGCAGCTCCCCATTCAATGACTAAACGTTCTGATAAGTCATCAAGAATATCGTTTTTCTTTAAGTCATACCTTACTGAATCGTTAAACCAGATTTCAGGCAAATCATGTTTTTGTAATTCTAACAATATTTCATTGGTAAACTTTGAATTTTCTTTACAGCCATTTATGTTCCATAAACCTAAAAAAAGTGCAGTCGTTTTATGGTAAGGGGCAATAACAGCTATAGATGAGGAATCTCCAAATTTTTTCGGTTTTTGAAAGCTTTGATAGGCCTCCAAGCGAGGGAGATCTTCTGTAAAGGTTTTGTGTATGGGAATTTCTTTATTGCCATGCCGTACTAATCTGATTTTCCCGGGGTCAAGATCATACATTTCAAAAATTTTGTGTATTGTTATCATAATTTCTTATAACAGAACGCAAAGCTGAGGGGTCGGGGGCTTTATGCCGACAACCTCAACATGATTTAAATTTATGTTAAAGCCAAAACCTTCAAGAGCCGCTCAGTAGCCCCCGATCCACTCCGGCGACTTGTTATGACTTCCGTGTGCAATCAAATATCTTGTCTTCAGTAAATTCAAGCTTATCATCCAATCGAATATTAAGTGGGGCACCAATTTCATGAACTTCTTCTCCGCTTTCCTTGTTAGAAATTGAACCCACAGGTCCAGAAAACGATGTTTCAGTAATTGCAGTAATATGTTCAACAACCACTTCATATTGTTTATATTGCAAGCTTACAGAATCACCATTTTTTACTATTTCACCGGTTGACATTTTCTGTGCTGCACCAAAATACATAAAATCTATTTTTTGATTTTTTGGTCTTGTTTCAAACATATTACCCTCTCTTTATATAATATAGGATGTCATAACGCAAAGATCACGGGTTGCAGGGGGTTCTACAGTAATCTTGTTTATGTTATAATTTTGTAAAACCAAAATTTTTCAAAGCGGCTCAGTACCCTGCAATCCAGTGAATTGTTTTGTTCTGTGAATTTTTATGATTGAAATTGAGCAAGGATACTTTTTTCTGGCCAATAAGCCCAACAAGCAGCTTGGGCGTGAGCTAAAGATTCATAAGGGCTTCCAGCAGACTTGTGCCAATCATCCCAATTTTGCCCAGGCTCTCCTGTGTCTTGCCTGACAACTATAGAATTCAAAGGGGGATAACCTTGTTTAACATAATAATCTGAAATATTGACAATCCATCTTACTACTTCAGGTGTATACCCTCTGCCCCATTTGCCATTTCCTGAGTGATGTTTCTCCCATATTTCCTTATATGTAATTTTTCTACGGTGAGTGGTTTTTATTTCACCACGGCATACCTGAATCAAGCTTGCTTTTACTTCTTCTTCAACAGCTGATAGCATTTTGACCTCCTTATTATCACAGAACGTCTAGCTTGAGCAGCGCCGGCTAGACAATTGAGACAATAACAAAGTGCGTTGTAAAAACTAAATAACAAAAGGTGTAGAAATTCGCACTGTATTAGGCGTCTGTCTCCAAGCTTTTGTTATGTTAAAAAATAAATTTAAAGAGAGGTTAGTATGAATATTAATAATTTAATAGCAAAAACAAAAGAAGTTTGGAGTACTAATATAGAATTACATAAGGCCATGGACGAAGAAAACTGGGTAGAGGTATTACGCAATTTACCGCCCGCAGAGTTAAACGATACCTCTGATAAAGTAGCTGTGGGAGGAAAATGGACGATCTTCGCCTTGGAAAATAATTTAGTTAAACTTCCTGAAGAAGTTGCAGAGAAGCTTATTTCTCAATCAGAAGACGTTTTATCTCAGTTTGAATAATTTTTATTTGTTCTTCTACCGTTTTTAGTTTTGATCGTCTGTCGAATGATAAATTTTCTATGTCTTTAATTAGTTCATTTTGTGTTTTTACTAAAGATTTTAGTTTATTTACCATGTTTTCGGCAAGATAGTTAGACATTTTAATTCTCCTTTAGCGAGGGTTAAATTTTAGTAAAACATAACGTCGAATTCACTGGTTTCGCGCTTTTTGCGAAATCCAGTGGAATGAATGGTTATACGCCTTATTATTGTAATTTAAGGAAATCTCCATCAATGATCATTAATTTCACACCATTTTTCGTAACTGAGCGATGCGAGCTTAATTCATCAGAAACCACATAGGACATACCCGGAGTTAAAATCGAATTTACACCATCTTTTTGTTCATTAACGACCTCACCCTCAAGGCAATGCACTATGTGCCCTTTTTCGCACCAATGATCTGCAACATACCCTTCAGAATATTCTACAATTCTAATTCTTAAACCATCAAATTGCAGTGTTTGCCAATACGCAATCCCTGTTTCTCCTTTATGCTCCGTTTTGGGGATTTGAGTCCAATCAATGGTTTGGAATGGGATGTTTTTATTATTCATTTTCAAATGTTCCTTAATTGATTTTGATCTATTTCGAAGAGGTTTACGTATAATGCCCGGTTTCACGGGCGACTGACCGCGAGAACGCGCGGTCATTTGTCCCCGTGCAAACCGTTGTTGCCATTTACATCCAATATACGATTTCAGTTTTTTATTTTAATGTGGATGTGGGAATTTCATTGTTAAAGACAAAACAAATACAAATACACATATTATTAGCGGAATCCAGCCCCCTAAAAATATGGAGACAATCCCATAACCGATAGATATTATGGCCAAATATCCGGCGGCTGCACTCGGCTCCATTTTAGTAGAAGACATTATAAAGTTATCAGCATTCCATGCTGGCTGAATAATTTTTAACCATATTGATAGCACCACTAAAGCGGTAGGAACGTAATATGTCCAGACGCCATTAATAAAAAAATGAAGAATGAGAAACATGATGCCAGTTATTGCAAATGTCATTATGGCCATAAACATAGTTTTGCTCCCTTTATAGTTCCAATGGCACCCCTCTCCACCCCATTGTTGCAACATCAATTATTATTTTCGTATCCTTGCAGAAATTACCAAGGGTTGACTTTTATCATGGCTAGGCAAAGGCCAAAACACGACCTCCTCAAACGGAGTAAAGCAATCAAAAAGGATATTGTATTGCGATGCAAAGGATTTCCAGTATTCAACCCCAATATGTACCGAGATATATTCGTTCACATAGACTGACAAGATCAGCGGGAACTCCTTTTTGTAATGATGCCTAGCCTTACAGACCTTATCGATAACGCTGCGAAGTATTCTTTTTTCATATTGCTCAATCTCAGATTGTTTGAAGGGGATAAAAGAGCCCTCTTCTTGCATATGAATATCTGGCACGCTTCTATCATTCAAGTAGATCGATGTAAGTTCGATTCCGTATTTCTTATTTGAATTGGTGTCGCTCACGATCCTGTCAGGATTTTCTCCCTCTTCTTCAACGACAAAACTCCGCCCATGAGACAGCCTTTTGTACTCTTTAATAAACCCATGTATTTCAAAATCTTCTCTCTCCTTTTTTGTGGGCCATTTCATACAGTAAGCCTCCATGCACCATAACATTGTTAATAGACGGAAAAATTTTCCACGATATCGGACTATATATGTGGAAAATATTTCCACGTATCTGTATATTAAATACAATTACGGTAAATATTTCTCTTGAATTTTTTAACTCTTTTATCTATTATCAAATTTTCTATTTAATAATATAATATAAGGAAGATATGGAAAGCAAGATAAAATTTAAACCGAATCCGGAATATCGTTTGATGGATCAAGTTCGTGAAGTTCTACGATATTATCACTATGCATACAGGACCGAACAGTCTTACTGCTCCTGGATATTGCAATATATAAAATTTTATGGCGGCAAAACACATCCGAAAGATATAGGTAAAAATGAAGTTGAGCGGTTTTTAAGCTACCTTACAGAAAAGAAGAATGTTGCTGCAGCAACCCAAAAACAGGCATTGAATGCATTAATATTTTTATACAAAAAAGTTCTTGATATTGAATTGGGAGATGGTATAGCCCCAACGCGGTCAAAACGCAGGATGAATCTGCCAACAGTATTGACGCAAAAAGAAGTTTCCAGACTGCTTGGCAATATGAAGGGTAAGCACGCTCTGATGGCGAAATTGTTATATGGTTGCGGTCTCAGGCTTATGGAGTGTGTTCGTTTGCGGGTCAAAGATGTGGACTTTGGCCAAGGCAGGATTTTTATACGTAACTCAAAAGGTGACAAAGACCGCACAGTAATTCTGCCTGACTCCATACAGCAGGAATTACAAGAACAAATTGATTATGTTATTGCATTACATAAGGAGGATATCCGTAAAGGATTTGGGGAAGTTTACATCCCTGCGGCGCTTTCTCGCAAATACCCTAATGCACCTAAAGAAACCGGATGGCAGTATGTTTTCCCTTCAAAAAAATTGTCAAAAGATCCCAGGTCCAGCAAAACCATGCGTCATCATGTTATGCAATCGGGTCTGCAAAAGGCGGTCAAACAGGCTTTGAACCAGGCCAGAATTTACAAAAAGGCAGGGTGCCATACTTTTCGTCACAGCTTTGCTACTCATTTACTTGAAACCGGCACTAATATCCGGGTGGTTCAAAAACTTATGGGTCATGCCGATGTTAAAACCACCGAAATTTATACCCATGTCATGAAAAAAGATATCGATTCCGTTAAAAGCCCTCTGGACAACTTATAAACATAAAACAAGGTCTAACTTTGCTTCGCATTGCTCCATACTGTTATTTTTCAAAGCACAAGTTGGTAGCGGTTTTCCACCACATCCAAATGCCCATCGTCTGTTGAAGATCTCGATCATTTCACAAGTGGATTTTTTTATAAAGCCATAATCATTTCTGTATTGACAACTATAAGATTAAAGATTTAAATCACAATCCAAATTAAACTGGAAATAGTCGGAAATTACCAATAGTTTTAAATGGTTTTCAAACTTAAAACAGATATTTATTTTGAATAATTATAAAGGAGCCAAATATGGATTTTGAATGTATAATTTATGAAAAGGAAAAGGGAATCGCTACTATCAAGTTGCATCGGCCTAAAGTTTTAAATGCCATGAATAAACAGCTCTGGCTTGATTTTCAGGCAGCTTTGGATGATGTAAAAAATGACTCGGAAATAAAAGTGTTAATTATTACAGGAGAAGGAAGAGCATTTTCCACCGGGGCAGACCTGAAGGAATCAAAATACAGAAGTCTTGAGGATTATCGGGACTATCTTGTGGAGCTGCAGGAAGCTTCAAGAAAGATAATCCGTTTTGAAAAGCCGACCATTGCAGCCATAAACGGTTATGCACTGGGTTCAGGATATGAACTGGCCCTTGCATGCGATATCCGGATTGCTGCCGAAGAAGCTTTGATTGGATCTCCGGAAGCCAGGGTGACATCTTCCGTTACAGGAGGCGCCATGAGGCTGGTTCAGGACCTGGTCGGGCCGGGAAAAGCCAGGGAACTTCTCTTTACAGCAGAATATATAGACGGAAAAGAGGCGGAAAGAATCGGTCTGGTTAACAAGGCTGTTCCCCTTGACCGGCTTATGGATGAGACCATGGAAATGGCAGAGAAGATTGCTAAAAATTCATCTTTTTCCATGAAAATGATCAAGAAAGGATTTTTAATGGCTCAGGGCGAGGTGAGCCTTGATGCTCTTATGGACTATGAAGTAGAAGCTTGCCTGGCCTGTGTTTCAACAAAGGAAAGGCAGGGGTCTTTAAAAGATTTTGAAGAAAGAGAAAGAAAGTAAAATAACCGTTCACGGTTCACGGTTATACGGTTCACGGTTGGAAAAGACAAAAGAGAAAGGCACCCGTCTTCGCCTTCGGCTTCAGACTACGCTTTCCAAGCTACGCCTTGACAAGACGCCGAGGCAGAGAAGGCAGCAAAAAAATGAACATCGAACGTCCAACACGTGTCTTGGCATAGCATTTGCGAAGCCAGATCGAATGTTGAATGAAAAAGGACTCGGTGCTTATTAACCGTGAACCTTGAACCCATGAACCTTGAACCTGAAGCGAAGCGACGGCAGAAGGCACAAAGGCAGAAGAAATTAATATCCTGAATATCCTGTAAATCCTGTCAAAAAAAATAAACAAGGAGGTATCATGTCTCTTGAAAAAGTCTTAAACGCAAAATCGGTTGCCATCATCGGTGCTTCAAAGGATGAAACCAAGCGTGGGTACCAGACAATTAGAACCCTTCTGGATGAAAGATATGAAGGGAATATTTATCCTGTCAATCCTAAAGAAAATAGTATTTTAGGGTTAAAATGTTATAAAAATGTTTCTGATATCAAAGATCCTGTTGACATGGCATTGATTGCCACACCGGCAAAAACAATTCCTTTCATACTCGAAGATTGCGGTAAAAAAGGAGTTAGTGGAGCTGTGATTCTTGCAGGGGGATTCGGCGAACTCGGAAAAAAAGGAAAAAAACTTGAAGATGAAGTGGTTGCCGCTGCAAAAAAAAATAATATCCGTTTGATCGGCCCCAACACCTCCGGTATGTTGAATCTCAAAGACAATCTAAATCTTGTGGGCCTGCGTAATGCTCCAAAAGGGGATATCGCCCTTCTTACTCAAAGCGGGAATATGGCCCTTACATTAATAACGGAGGCACAAGTTAAAAGCAGGAAAGGGTTTACCTACTACGTAGGTGTGGGAAACGAGGCGGATATCAAGTTTCACGAGTACCTTGAGTTTTTTCAACAGGACCCGGATACAAAAGCAATTTTAATGTACGTGGAAGGTATGCGCCAGGGCCGTGAATTCCTTCAACAGGCGTATAAGACCACACAGGAAAAGCCGATAATTCTTTTAAAAAGCGGGCGTTCATCAACCGGCAAAAGATCTGCGGGCTCGCATACCGGAGCACTGGCAGGCATTTCCGAAGTTGCAAAGGGTGCTTTTGAGCGCGCGGGAATCATCGTAATTGAGAACTCAGACGAGCTTTTCCCTGCCGCAGAAACCCTTTCAAGCCTTCCTCCCATTAAAAACAACTCTGTCGGCATCCTAGCCGATGGTGGTGGCCATGCCACCATCGCTGCAGACCTGCTTACAGATTTAGGTGTCAATATCCCCACCTTGAGTGAAAAGACTCAAGCCGGATTAAGGAAAATTCTTCCTGAGGCAGCTTCTGTTCCAAATCCTGTGGATGTTGCAGGGGGAACTGATGCAAACCCGGCTATTTTTGCCGAATGCGCCAGAATAATTTTAAAAGATCCTGCTGTCGGCGGTCTTTTAATTGTGGGGCTTTTTGGCGGATATGGAATACGTTTTGCTGAAAGTCTATCCTTTCTGGAAGAAGATGCCGCCCATATGATGGGTAAAATGATAAAAAAACAGAAAAAACCGATCGTCTTGCACAGCCTGTTCAGTGCGGCAAAACCCCATTCTCTCGATCTTTTACGATATTACGGTATTCCGGTGTATGATTCTCTCGATATCGCATCCAAATGTATCGGGGTGCTGGCGCAATATGGTAACTATCTTGCCACTTATCATACAAGGGCTAATTTTGTCATGAACTGGGGCGCAAAAACAAAGTCCGAAGGCAAAAAAATCATTGAAAATGTAAGAAAAGAAAACCGGGAGTTTTTATTTGAACATGAAGCAAAACAGCTTTTAAAAATACACGGTGCGCCGGTTTCCAATGACGTTCTTGCAGAAACAGCAGATGATGCAGTAAATATTGCCAAAAAAATTGCTTCTCCAGTTGCACTTAAAATTGTTTCACCGGATATCCTCCATAAAAGTGATGCCGGCGGGGTCAAGATTAAACTTTCCGGGGAAAATGAAATTAGAAGCGCATTTAAAGAAATAGCCGAAAACGCAAAAAGTTTCGACCCAAACGCCAGGATAAGAGGTATCCTTGTTTCTCCCATGGCAAAAGAAGGCCTGGAAGTAAT
>JAUWMJ010000089.1 GCA_030613225.1 Desulfobacterales bacterium | reverse complement strand
GTTCACAGGCACCGCATCTGCGCGTGATCAGGGCAACCAGCATAGCAGACTATAGCTGGTCGCCCTGATCACACACATCTGCAGCACCTGTGAACGCTTACAGGATGCAGATTGTACAACCTTTTTGTTTCGAATGGGCGTTAGGGTACAAATGTTATATAAAATAGAATAATTACTACCTTGACTTAAGGGAGTGTAAGTTTAATAAATACAAAAGGCTATCCAAAAAGGTGTACCTGAAGGTTTAAGACATTACAGGAGGACAAAACGCCGGGATGAGAATTTTATCTGTTTCCGATTATGTCGAGCCCATGCTTTATGAGCCCGGTGCCTATAAGTCTTTTTCCGGTATTGATCTGATCTTGTCATGTGGTGATCTGCCGCCTGAATACCTGACCTATTTGGTGACGGTATTCAATGTGCCCTTGTTTTATATCAAGGGAAATCATGATGGGATATATGACTTGAAACCACCCCAGGGGTGTGTTGACCTGCATGGTAAAATAATAGTATATAAGGACGTCAGGATAATGGGTTTGGAGGGGTCCCACTGGTATAATGGGGAGCAGCTTCAGTATACAGAGAAACAGATGGCAAGGATGGTCATGAAAACCAAGTTTAAAATCTGGTGGCACAGAGGGGTTGATATGATTATTTCCCATGCACCTCCCAGGCATGTCCATGACGGCAAAGATCCATGCCACAGAGGTTTTAAATGCTTCCGGGGCCTTATTAACAGATATTCTCCCAAATATTTTTTACATGGTCATATTCATATCTATTTTAAAAACAAAAAAGAACGGAAAACCGTAATTAATAAAACAGATGTGATAAATACGTTTGGATACCATGTGTTTGATTATATAAAATGAAAAAATACTTAAAAAAATTATTTTCTCGGCAAGATAACGCTGATGACAGCAGTATAAAAAGTTTTGTCGACAATCAGAACAAGGAAGAAGCCTATGATGAAAGGAACCTGGGCATTCGCGCTGTGCCTCTGGATAAAATTGTAGGCAGTGTAGGACGGTATAAGGATTTTAATCGGCAGTTTAGGTTAAAAAAAGATCGGCCTTCAGCAAGGCTTGAACTGGTTAAAGAGGCATTTAAAAAGAAAATTACTCTTCCGCCCGTTACCCTTTACCAGATTAAAAATGAGTACTATGTCCTGGACGGGAATCACCGTGTTTCAGCTGCCAAGAAATTGAGCTATGAGTTTATTGATGCCCAGATAACGGAATTTCTTCCTTCCAAAAATACGCTGGAAAACATTATTTACAGGGAAAAAGCGACGTTCCTGGCGAACACAAAATTGCCGGATACAATTGAATTAACCGAAGTGGGTCAGTATGGCCGTTTGCTTAAACAGATTGATGAACACCATGATTTTTTAATGAAAACCAGTGATGATCAGATAGATTATCATGCAGCTGCCTTTGACTGGTATAAAACCATATATAAACCTCTGGCAGCCATTATCAAGAACAGCCGCTTGGACTCTCAATTTTCCAACAGGACCAAATCAGACCTTTATGTCTATATATCTACTCACCAATGGGTGAAAGGAAAAGAACGGGAATACGGTATTGGAATTGACCAATTGATCCCTAAAAACATGGAGGAGTTCAGATTAAAAATGGAAAAGTTAAAAGAGTTTGAACCGCCGGAAATGAAACACTGGATATCGGCTTTTATATTAATTGAAGTAAAAGTCGGAAAAGAATACGAGGTAATGAAAAAGCTGCATAATCTGGAAGAGATCCAGGAGGTCCATTTTGTACACGGTGTATTTGATCTGATTGCAAAAGTGATTATGAAACGTGATTTACTCTCTTCCGACGCAGAAATTATCGGTCAATTTGTTCATAAAAAAGTCCGTCGGGTTCAGGATGTGACCAAAACCCAGACCCTGATCCCCATATCCTCCAAGGAGAAAAAACCCATAAGGTAAGCCGGGATTTAATAAAAGCTGCCGTTTTCCACCTCTCCAATGGTTTCATCCAGGATATCCACAACCCGGTCCATTTCCTCCATGGTTATGGTGAGGGCCGGTCTTAGTGTGATGATATTCCCTTCAATTGTTTTAAATGCCAGCCCCCTTTCCATGGCCTTGTACATGATGCTGTCCGCCTCTTCAACTGCCCGTTCTTTTGTCTTTGGGTCCTTGACAAGGTCAATTCCCAAATGAAGACCGACACCTGCGATATTACCGATAAGCGGATGCTTTTCCTTGAGTTCATTCAAGCGGGACATGGCATGGGCCCCGACCCTGGCAGCATTTTCCACCAGGTTGTTTTTCTGAATATACTCTATTTCAGCTAACGCTGCAGTTGAGCAAAGGGCATTTTTTTCATGGGTATAATGGCCGATGGAGCGATGTTTCAGGTTGTCGTAGCGCTGTTTAGTCACAATGCCTGCAAAAGGCAGCAGTCCGCCACCCATTGATTTTCCTAAAACCAGAACATCCGGTGTGATGAAATGCTCGCTGACAAACATTTTTCCTGTTCTGCCAAATCCTTCAATGATTTCATCAAATATAACAAGCGCACCGTATCTTTCGCACAGATCTTTTACCCCTTCCCAGTAATTTTTGCTGGGAACCACCGGGGTCGCCGAAATGGGTTCACCAATGATAGCAGCAACGCCGGGTTCCCGTTCCAGGATTGTTTTAATCTGACGCAGGTACTCCTTGTCCACCTCTTCCTGGCTGCTGAAACCCCAGGGATTTCGATAGTAGTTGGGAAATTCCACATGCATGGCTCCGGGCATCATGGGCCCCATCCCCCCTTTGAAAAGTTCCTCCCCGCCCACGCTGGCGGCTGCAAAGCCGGCGCCATGAAAAGAATCCCAGAATGAGATTGTTTTAAAGTGGCCCGTTACCTGTTTTGCCAGGGTGATGGCCATTTCAATTGCCTCTGATCCGCCGGGACAGAAAAGTGATTTGCAAAGGTCTCCGGGGGTAATCTCGGCAAGTTTTTGGGCAAGATCGACTGCTGTGGAATTTGTATAACGCCTGGGGCAGAAGGTCATTTGAGTATCCAGCTGATCCTTTATTGCCTGGATGATTTCCGGATTGTTAAACCCGGCGTTATGGACACCATTGCCATGCATGTCCATATATTTATTCCCGTCAATGTCCTCTATATATATGCCATGGGCTTTTGATAATACATTCATCACAGGAGTAGACAGATTCTGATGCAAAAAATATTTATTGTCTCTGGCACAGATGGATCCGGCAGTTTCGGACAGGTTTCTCTCCCAGTATTTTTGTCGGTTCCGGGTCGTGTTTACATCTCCCTGTTCGCTTCCAAAACGGCTTGAGTTGATAGAATTCTGAAAATTCATTTTTTTAATCCTTTAGTTGAGTAAACGCAATTTTCATATTTTTAATTTTAATCCAACCTCAATTTCAGAGATCGTTTCTTCAAGGATATTGAGTGCTTGGCCCATCTCTTCTTGTGTGATGATAAGCGGAGGTGTCAGAGTAAGAATATTGCCCATGGTGATCTTGAAGCTAAGCCCCCTGGAAAGTGCGGCATACATGACAGCTTCAGCTTCATTTGTTGCACGTATTTTTGTGACTCTGTCCTTTACAAGTTCAACACCTAAAAAAAGTCCAAGGCCGCGCACATCTCCAATCAGGGGGTGGCGTTCCTGCATTTTTTTAAGTTGAGACAGCGCATAATTGCCGACATTTTGGGCATGTTCTGCAAGTTTGTTCTTTTCAATATAATTGATGGTGGCAAGGGCTGCCGCACATCCTACCGGGCTTTTCTCATGGGTGTAATGTCCAAGAGCCCTGGTTGCCGCAAGATCCAGGCCTTTGCGGACAATAAGTGCTGCCAAAGGAAAAATACCGCCGCCCAGGCCTTTTCCGATAACAACCATATCCGGCTCAACATTGAAATTTTCAAATGTGAACATTTTGCCTGTCCGCCCGAGACAATGGGGGACCTCGTCAAAAATAAGCAGTGTGCCATGCTTGTCACAGGCTTTTCGGATGATCTGCCAGTATTCCGGCTTTGGAATATAGGGGGTGCTTCGTATGGGCTCTGCAATAACGGCGGCAATGTCACCCTCTTTTTCGAGCATATACTCAATATACCTGGCACAGGTCATATCGCACCCCCCTCTGTCGGCGCAGCCAAAGGTACACCGGTATTCATCAGGGGGAGGAGCGTGTTCCGTACCGGGCATCATGGGACCCATGTCCTGGCGGAATATTGCTTCACCCCCTATGGATATGGCATCAAGTGATGCACCGTGGAAAGAATCCCACATGGAAATGGTTTTATGCCGCCCGGTTGCAATCCTGGCAAGCTTCAATGCCATTCCAATGGCACCTGTGCCGCCCGGGCATAAGAGAACCTTATCAAAACCGTCAGGTGCAATTTGTACCAATTTTTTAGCCAGATCTACTGCAACGCGGTTTGTATAACGCCGGGTACAAAAGGCCAGTTCATCAAGCTGGTTCTTTATTGCTTCAATAACTTCCGGGTTGGCAAAACCGACCTGGTGGACATTATTGCCATGAAAATCCATGTAGCGGCGGCCCTGCAAATCTTCAATATAAAGACCTTTGCATGTTTTCATGCCGTTCAGACAGGGTGTGGAAAGAGACTGCTTCAGAAAATAGCGGGAATCTTCTTCCAAAAGAGAAAGTGTGGCTTCATCAAGATTTTCTTTCTGCCATTTTTCCCTGAGCGGGGAAAGATTGATATCACCTTCCGACCTGTGTAATTTTGCCATTATTACCTCCTCATCCCATATGTTTGCCTGGTGTTTTACACTTTAAATTTATGGTATTGAAATCAGATGTTAATTCTATCAAATAAACTTAGTCCTATGGGACCGTGTAAGATCCCGCATTGCGGGAGTCAGAGACAAACGGTTATGCCGAATTGATTAGCCCATGTTACGAGTTACGGGTTACGAGTTATGAAAGGAATATCGAATTTCGAAGTGTTTTTCCTTACTTCTGCGGTTTGATATTTCTTATTCGATATTCGACCTGCCCGCCAGTGCATTTTTGTACGAATTGCTTTTGCCGCCCTTAGCTATGATATTTGAGTAAATAGACACTAATGCACACAAATGGCAATGGCAGGCGGGTATTCACGAATTACTTGAAAATTTGCTTAGGGTTCGGTAAAAAATAAATTGGTATTTTAGGCGCTCAGATTTAGGTCGGATTTAGTCGATCCGATTGAGTGAAGCCACAGGAATAGCGCGCTATTTCGAGGACTTCGCGATTGAGGAACGGCCAAATCCGGCCTGAAGCTGGGATGCATAAAATGCCAAGTTATTTTTTTCCGAGCCCTTAGTCAACAACGTTGACAAGGTTCCCTATAATTTAATGTACCGGAAATATCTCTTTGTCACAACATTTTAATTGATAAAACTTTAGTGGAAATTAAAAGGGATGGCACCTATTAGACGATTAAAATAAAACAGGGCACTTCAAGTTGAGGTGCCCTGCTTTTTCACATAACTTTGGGGTTATTCAACAGGATAGCCCGCCTTTTCCCATGCCATCCACCCGCCATTTATGTTTTTGACGTTCTTGTATCCCATTTGACACAGGGTGCAGCTGGCCAGGCAGCCACGCCCCCCTTTTTTGCAGTACATGAGGACCTTAGTATTTTTATCAGGTACTTTTTTCGCAATCTTGAACTCCAGCAGGCCCCTTGGGATATTCATTGCTCCTGGAACATGACCCATCTTAAATTCCTTCGGCTCCCGGCAGTCCAGGAAAATATATCCGCCTTTGTCTAATAAGGCCTTGGCCTCAGAGACTGATACTTCACAAATACTCTTTTTGGCCTCGGTCACCAGTTCAGCGGCCGTCATGTCCTTGGCCACGGCTATGGGGGCGGTAAGGGCCAGAGTAGAAACAAGGGCCAATACAAATACAAACAGAATACGTTTTTTCATGGTATCTCCTCCTTTAATGCTTAAAATGTTAAAAATGCAGGCCTGTACCATAATGGTAAGGGCCTTGAAAGTAACCTCCTTTATTCATCCCGCCTTTTTGGGGGAATTATATCGGGTGGTACTATAACGTTTTTGTTGGCCTTTAAATATTTCCTTTTTACGTCCTTTTTAAGCAGAAACAGATCCTTATTTCCATGACAGGCATTGCATGTTTTGTTCTGGGGCGTCTGCCGCCGGATATTATGCGGGGTAGCAAGTTTCCACGTGGGGAGCATGTTAAAGTTTTTCAGACCGCGCTTTACATAAAACTTAAAGGAGTCCTGGTCCACCGGGATATGACGCACCGTGACAAAACTCTCAGGTCTTTTCTCGGATTTCAAGGGGTTCAGACCGATCTTGAACTGCATGTTAGAAGCCTTGTTTTTATAGAACTTAAAGCCTTTTTTATCTTTTCCAAAATGACAGCCATAGCAGTTTTTATAAGCCTGGGAATGACAAACGTTACAACTCACCTGATCTTTGTGTATCCAGTGGTTTTTAACATTTTCAGATTTTGCATCATAAATTTCATTATGGCAGTCCAGACATTTTGGGCCGTTTTCAACATCATAACGGTTAGCATAATCCTTGCCGTCCCCGTGCATCTCATCAGCCTTGTGACACTTGTTGCATTTAAAGTATTTCTCTTTATGGATATCCGGTTTAAAACCTTTATTTTCACCAAGATATTCTTTTCCAATCCTGCTCCCGTGACAGGCCGTACAGACCTGCTGCATTGGCGGCTTTCTCTGGAACAGGTGCCCTTCCAATAACCCACCTTCCACTGATTCAGGGCGGCTGATATGACACTGGCCGCAACTGCTGTGGCAGGACTTGCAATGGTACTCTCTTGCTGCATCTACCTTTTTATGCACAGACTTGTCCGGGTTGGCCCTTATGTCTGTCATTTTCTTAAAAGGTGACAGGCTCACGTGGAGGCTGGTCTTATAATTCTCTGCAATCTCCTCATGGCATGCTCCGCAGGCCTCGGAAGGATCAGGATAGGACGGGTCTTTGACTACTCCTTTATGAGCTTTCTTCCAGTCAGGTTCGTTTGGATCGCCGCCATGGCATTCATGACAGCAAAGTTCGCCATGATTTTCATCTTCGGCTATTTCGCTGTCAACAAAGATCTTTTCATGCGGAGCCAACGGCTCCACTTCTCCGCCTCACCCCTCCCCTTCTGTTTCTGCCGAACCCCCTGGTTTACCTTTGTCTGCTTTAGCAATCTCTCTCGTGATCTTTATCAGCTTTCTTGCGTTTGTATGGCAGGTAAAACAGTAATTCTCCTTCTCAGCGGACCTGGCCGAATCGCTGCCATAAGACAAAAAAATGGAGACAGCAAAGATCAACCCCACACTGATTACAAATTTAATTGATCTCATGGTCTTTTTCCTTAAGTTTTGTATTTCATTTATATTTGGCATCAAGATCATTCTTTAAGAAAATTGTGAATTGTCAATTGTTAACAGGTTTTTTCCCACCCCCTTTATTCGTAAAACCAAACAGCATTAATTCTTAGCTTTTAATCCAGGCATCTGAAACCGCGGCTCCTTTAGTCTTTCAGACAAATATGCAGCCACGACCTGCTCTACATCTCCGGCGATACCGGTTATCAAGTAGATTTTTACACTCTCCAGCATGTTTTGAAGCATATCACTTATCCCGCTGCATATGATGGTCTTCACTCTTGACTTTTGTAAAATAGTCACGCGTTCAGTCAGTGACAGTTCATCGAGATATATCTCTCTTCTATCTATCTCCTGATTATGCTCAATATCCACGAGCAGGACCCGGGTGCATGAATCAAATACCGGTGAAACCCTTGATCTGAATATGGGTATAGCAACTCTAACCATACTAGCTATGCATTAAATTTATGTTTAGGTTCAGTAAAGTTTGATATATTTTAGGTGGCCCATTACCACCTGACGATTTGGCTTGATAAAAAACGAGAAGGTATCAGAATCTTACCGTGGCATATGAGGCTATATCAGATACACGATCAAAGCAGGCTCATTATTCAAATGAAAACATTCTTTATATAAATTTTAGCAATATCCGTGCCAAAATCATTTTTTATGATTTCAATACATGTAACTACCTGAAAGGAAATTGGATAATAGCAATATAGCAGTTTCAAAACCCGGAATTGCATATGGAATATGGGGACAATATGCATCCTTTCATCCTTGACAACAGGAACAATATGTACCCAATATGAAATGAAATGTGAAGAAATGGCCCATAACCCAATTCAAACAGATCAATTTAGATGATTGACATCAGCCCCTTATTTTTGTTAAAAAGAATATTGGTAACCGTTCACAGGTTCCCCGCCCAGCGGGATCTTCGACACGATTAAACGTTCAAGGTTAAGGGCAAAAAAGCGAAGACCTAAAGTCCTCGTTGAACATGGTCATTTTCCAAAGTAATTGCCAATTTGGCTCCAAATTATTAGATTAGGCATGTCGAAGATGACGCTTTTTCTCATAAATACACGTTCCAAATGCAGTCCGGGAACAAAAATGGAACCTTGAACCTCTGAACCTTTGAACCCGTGAACGCCTACATCCATTTTTCATTTGTTTTCTTATAAATAATCTGATATTTATCGTATTCATGAAAAATTTTGTTCAGGTTAAATTTGACGGCTTAGTAAAAAGCATTTTTTTCACCACTAAGCTCGCAGATAACGCAGAAAATATCTTGTTCTGAGACCTTTGCCGCAAAGGTCTCAATTAGTTATCTCTGTGAGCTCTGTGTCCTCTGTGGTAAATCAGATTTTATACGAGACCATCAAATTTAACCATAATTATGTTGAGAGGAACAAAATGCAACTAATTGATACCATAAATGAAATACCGATGTTTAATCGCTTTACGGAAAGCGAGAAGAAAATGTTTGCCAAGCTGGAGCATTCACTTCTTGGGTTTAAAAAAGAT
>JAUWMJ010000250.1 GCA_030613225.1 Desulfobacterales bacterium | reverse complement strand
GTCCCCTTAAAAAGTGTCTCGGTCTCAATCACCCTGTTTTTAGCATCCAGGTAAATAACCTTGAAGCATTCACGGTTTTTATCCCTCATGCTGTAGTACAGGTAATCAAACAGTTCTTTTGAATTGCCGACACTATCTTTTTCAACCAGCCTCTTTTCAAGATACCGGTCTGCCACAGCTTTTATCAGCTTGACACCAAAGAGGTTTTTTGGTCCTATACCATCAACCTCGCAAAGCTCTTTTGCAGATGCTTCGAGTACGCCTTGAAGGGTTTTAAACCTTTTTAATGCCGACTTTGCAGCATTCTTGCAGTCCTTTCTAGGTGTACCAAGTGTAAGGAGCAGTTCAATTACCTCATAGTCATGGAATCCCGATAAACCTGAATTAAGAAATTTTTCGCGAAGTCGCTCCCTGTGCCCTTCTCCTTTATTATGTCCAGTAGCAGTCATTTGTCACCTGTGAGCTATCAGCTATGAACTATGAACTATGAACTATCAGCTATGAGCTATGAGCTATGAACTCTGAGCTATCAGCTAAAATTTATCCAACTCGTTTTTAAGGTCACGTGTCATCAACCTGTGAAGGGCTTCTTTTGGGGAAAGATTATCGTAAAGAATGTGATACATCTCATGGGAGATAGGCATTTCTACATCAAGCTTGCGAGACAGGTTGTAAACCGACTTTGATGTCTTCACACCTTCTGCAACCATATGCATTTCGGATAAAATTTCCTTTAATTTCATCCCCTCTCCAATTTTTTTCCCCACAGTATGATTTCTGCTAAGGCCCCCCGTACATGTCAAAATAAGATCACCAACGCCTGCCAGTCCGGTAAAAGTTCGCGGGTTTGCACCCATCTTCAACCCCAAACGGCGGATTTCGGTCAGCCCTCTTGTAATCAGGGCTGCTCTTGTATTCAACCCAAGTCCAAGCCCATCGACAATCCCTGCGGCTATTGCAATAACATTTTTAACAGAGCCACCCAGCTCAACGCCAATCATATCATCACTTGTATAAACCCTGAAAAACGGCGTTGCAAAAACATGCTGTACAAATCCGGCTGTTTCCGAATGGCTTGATGCAACAGTAACTACAGTCGGGACTTTCTTTACGACCTCCTTTGCAAAACTTGGGCCTGAAAGTACTGCAAAAAGTTTTTCGGAAATTTGAGGAAGTGTTTCTTTAAGAACACCGGACATGGTTAGATGTGTCTTATTCTCAATCCCTTTGGATGCGGAGACAATTATCGTATCCTTTGAAACATGATCCGATACTTGCCGGGTCGTTTCACGCATAACATGGGAAGGAACAACTATTAAAACCAGGTCTTTTTCCGAAACAACTTGGAAAAGATCGTTAGAAGGAAATAAATTAGGTGAAAGAGAAAAACCCGGCAGAAATACTTTATTTTCCCTCTGCTTTAAAATCTGCTCCTTAACCTCTTTTTCATAAACCCAGAAGTCTACTTTAAAACCCTTTGAACCAAGGAGATCGGCAAGGGCTGTCCCCCAGCTGCCTGCTCCCACAACACCTATCTTTATTTTATTTGTATCTAAATTTTTTTTCATTTCTTGCATTAGTTGCAAACCTTCAGTTTTTTTATTAAATGTTACTAATCTTCTTTGTAACCGTTCACAGGTGCTGCATATGTGCGTGATCAGGGCAATCAGCTATAGTCTACTATGCTGGTTGCCCTGATCACGCGCAGATGCGGTGCCTGTGGGCGGTTACGCTTCTTTTTCCGCAAGCCTTGCAACACCTGTAACTTTCTGGACCGCCTCCATCCCCATAAGTTTCACTCCCTGGGTATTACGGCTGATAACTGAAATGCCGCTGACAGACATGCGTATAATCTTCCCGATATCTGTGATAAGCATAATACCATCATCATTCTCTACAAGGAGTATTGAAACAACAAGCCCGTTACGCTCAGTTGTCTTGATAGAAATTACACCCATACCGCCGCGTTTTTGGACAGGATATTCATCAATCGAAGTCCGTTTCCCAAATCCATTTTCTGTTACTGCAAATAAAGTCTGTCCGTGACTTAATACTTCCATGCCGACAATCACGTCTCCTTTGGCAAGGCGCATTCCACGTACGCCTCTAGCGATACGGCCGGATGGCCTGATATCAGATTCGTGAAACCGTATCGCTTTTCCCCTGGCCGAACCTAAAAAGACATTCATGGTTCCGTCTGTGATCCTGGCCGCAATCAGCTCATCGCCGGCATCCAGATTCAAAGCGATGATTCCTCCCGCCCTGGGCCGGCTGTAAGCCATAAGTTCCGTCTTTTTTACCACACCATTTTTTGTTGCCATAAAAATATGAAACCCTGGTTCAAATGCTGGTACAGCGAGTACTGTTGTAAGTTTTTCATCTTTTGCCAAATCCAGCAGATTAACGATCGCTTTGCCAAGGCTCATTCGACCAGCCTGGGGAATATCATATACCTTGCACCAGTAAACCCTGCCCTGGTTTGTGAAAAAAAGAAAACTATGATGGGTTGAGGCTACAAAAAGATGCTCAACAAAGTCTTCATCTTTTGTTCCCATGGCGGTTTTTCCTTTTCCTCCCCGACGCTGGTTATGGTATAAAGTAATCGGATTCCTTTTAATATAGCCAGTCCTTGAAATTGTGACAACCATGTCTTCTTCAACAATCATATCTTCTATACTTATTTCACTTGTTGCCTCGACTATTTCGCTGCAACGCTGATCTCCGAATTCTTCCTTAATCTGCGTAAGTTCGTCCTTTATTATATTCAGTACAAAACGCTCATCAGAAAGTATTTCTTTAAACCTGGCAATATCCTTTAAAATGCTTTCATATTCTTTAAGTATTTTATCCCGCTCAAGGCCTGTAAGCCTCTGAAGGCGCATATCAAGTATCGCCTGGGCCTGTATCTTTGTAAGGCTGAACCTTTCAATCAGCTGCATTCTCGCATCCTCGGGCGATTTAGATTTCCTGATAAGGGCAATCACTTCGTCAAGATTATCAAGGGCGATTTTTAGTCCTTCAAGGATGTGGGCGCGATTCTGCGCTTTTTTCAGTTCATACCTTGTTCTGCGGGTAATTATCTCCTTGCGGTGTATTATAAAATGTTCAAGGATCTCCTTTAAAGTCAGAATTTCAGGCCGGTTGTTCACAATGGCAAGCAGGATAACGCCAAAGCTGCTCTGCATCCTTGTATGTTTATAAAGCTGATTGATTATTACACCTGGAATCTGATCCTTTTTAAGGCCCAGGGCAATTCGCATACCATCCCTGTCGGATTCATCCCTCACAAATCTTACGCCTTCAATCTGCTTATTTCTTATAAGGCCCGCAATCATTGCAATAAGCTTTGCCTTATTTACCTGGTATGGCAACTGTGTAACAATTATTGTTTCCCTTTGAGTTCGTTTATCCTTTTCAACCATAACCCGGGCCCGCATACGGATTATTCCCCTGCCGGTTTTATATGCGTTATAAATCCCTTGTGTGCCGTAGATAATCCCGGCAGTAGGAAAGTCAGGACCCGGAATTAAAGTCAAAAGCTCTTTAAATGTTATTTCCGGGTTGTCTATTATTGCCTTTATAGCATCAATCACCTCTGAAAGATTATGAGGCGGTATGTTTGTTGCCATCCCGACAGCTATACCAGAAGAACCATTGACTAAAAGAGAGGGAAATTTCGCCGGCAGTAAAGATGGTTCTTTTAAGGATTCATCATAATTTGGTACAAAATCAACGGTTTCCTTGTCGAGATCTTCCAGCATCTCGTGCGCAAGACGTGTCAGTCTTACTTCCGTATATCGCATTGCCGCCGGTGGATCGCCATCTATCGAACCGAAATTGCCCTGGCCGTTTACCATGGGATACCTTAAGGAAAAATCCTGGGCCATCCGAACAATCGTATCGTAAACCGCTGTATCACCATGGGGGTGATATTTACCGATGACATCACCGACAATTCGCGCTGACTTTTTATAAGGTTTATTCCAGTCATTTTTCAGTTCACGCATTGCAAATAAAACTCGCCTGTGGACCGGTTTCAAGCCGTCACGTACATCCGGCAATGCCCTGCCGATGATTACACTCATTGCATAATCGAGGTAAGATTTTTTCATCTCACTCTCAATGCTTACCTCTGATAAATTATCTGTTAAATTATCTGTTACGATCATTTTTAATCTGACTCCACAAGTTTCTGATAACTTGTTTTATAAATATCTGTTAATGTTAAAAAAGCGGTTACAATAAGAGGGCCGTAGATAATACCAAGTATCCCGAAAAGCTTCAATCCGCCTATTATGGAAAGGAATACCAAAAGCGTATGCATTTGAACACGCTGGCCCACCAGTCTGGGTTTAAATATGTATTCAATACCACCTGACAGGATAACGTAAAATATAATAAAAAATATACCTGCAGCGATTCTTCCGACCAGGAAAAGATAGATTGCAGCAGGAATAAAGATAATTCCGATACCTACAATGGGAAGAAAAGCCATCAAACCCATAATCACGCCCCATAAAAAGGGAGATTTTATACCAAATATCGCAAAAACAATACCCCCTAAAGTTCCCTGTATCAAACCGCCCAGTCCGTTCCCTATAAGAATTGCACCAGCCATATCCTTAAATTTTTGAAACAGCTTTTCATCCTGGTCATCAGGCAGAGGTGAAAGATCAACAAGAAATGAAAGGAACCTTTCCCTGTCGATTAAAAGATAGTAAATGATAAGCAGCATAAAAAAGAAGTTAACTAAAAACTTGAGTATATTGGAGGTTATAGCCCTGGCCTGCTCATACAAGAAGAGTCCGACTATTCTCCCCACTTCCGAAATTGCCTTATTCAGTTCTTCTCCTGTAATAGTAATGTTAAAGTTTGAAAGGATCAGGTTTGCTTTTTCCAATACCATGCTCCCTTCAAGAAGATTTTGGATATTATCGCTCAGCACCGCTCCTTTGGCCATTAGATACATACCATATGCTTCTTTTGATAATATTCCTACAAAAGAGACAATCGGAATAAAAATTACGAAAAATATAACTATACAAGTTAAAATTGATGCAAGTGAAGGTTTGCATTTTCTATTAAAATACCGGTAAACAGGAATAAAAACTCCAGTTACAACAGCAGCCAGTATGATGGTCGATACAAAGGGCCATAAAAGCCAGCCGAGAAAAAATATGGAAATAATAAAATATATCAGAAAAACCCACAAAATTATGTCACGGTGAGATTTTTCACCCATGTTGTCTCCAGTTTGTTTTAACCTAAATTGAGCGATTTTTTACTCGATTTGCACCGATCTCTTGCGCATCAAGGCTTCGCAAAAATCCTCGACATAACCACGGGTATGCACCCCAAGGGCATTTCCTGCGGGGCACCTGCGGTTTTTGCAAATCCTTATG
>JAUWMJ010000264.1 GCA_030613225.1 Desulfobacterales bacterium | reverse complement strand
CCCCCGGAAATCATCGGGATAAGGAACACTTCCGAATTGTCAGGAACCAGGGTTTTCTTAAAATCGGGTCTGGAAATATATTTTTTATTTATACGGACAACTACATACTTATATGGATCGTTTATGTCATTTAGCAGATCTGCAACCGTCATTTTCTCGTACCATGAAATATTTTTCCCGCCGACTTTGACCACTGTTTAAACCCCGTGAGATTCGAGCAAATCCAGAACCTCGGAAAAATCTATACCAAGGCGCTTTACGGTTTCAACACTCGGTATGCCGTCGTTTGTCCACCCCCTGCGCCTGTATACCGCATCCGTTAATTTTTCATACTGTTTTTCGCGAATCTTGCGTAATATGGCCACCTTTTCTTGAGTGGACTTGCCTGCAATATCGACCTTGTGTTTCTCCACCAGTTGGTTGTCATATCGCTTAATACGTGACTCATACTCACCCTCTGTTACCGGTCCGACAGCACGGTATGGAATTTTGTCATGGCTGCGCCGGCCAAACCCCATTTTTAAGTTAAAAATGCGCTGGAAGTTATATACTGCTTCACTCATGGAAATTATATCGTCCGGATCAGTACGTCTACCGGTAACAGCAGCAAAATAGTCGGCATACCACTTAACATGTTTCATAACTTTTGCAGGCTCCGGTGTGTCTTTGTTGTCTTCCGGTACAATATCGTTCCACGGAAGTTTGCACAGGCCGCACAGGCTGAACCATGTGCGAAACATGGGAAACCAGTGCAGGGCTTCCGCCTTCTTCTCAAAGGTCGGCATAAAATTATGCACCATGTCAAGAAAGATCAGCCATGCCTCATCATGCTGCGGGCCTTTGAGCGCAAGGCCATAGCCTCCCTGCTGTGCAAGTGATTCTTTGGTTATATACTCGGAGAACTCAAGCCCTTTTGCTTCCATGCCGATGTCCTCCATTGCAGCTTTATCCGCGCCATAGTCTTTATTGAAGATCTCCTTCATTTTACGAATACCCTGACCGACAATTTGGCCAAAACCTTTTCCCTCGGCCATTTGGTGAACCAGAGCGAGTGCTGTCAGCCGATTTCCAAATGAAAGATCCAAACCACCGGTATGAGACTCGTTAATCATACCCGTTTCAAAACATTCCATGGCAAAAGCAATCCCGGTTCCCACTGAAATTGTATCAAGACCATATGTGTCACAATAAAAATTCATTTCGAGAACAAAATGGGGATCGAAAATTTCCAGATTGGATCCACAACCCGCAATGGTCTCATACTCGGGCCCGTCAACAAAGACTTTCCTTCCTTTGTAAGGTCCTGTGAGGGGCACGAAATCCTTGACGCCGTGTGCACAGGCAACCGTGCAGCCCATCCAGCATCCGTCAAACCCCTTGTCGAACATGCGTCTGTACACTTCCTGGCCAAGATTGTGAGCTTCCGGATGACGGCCATACCTGAAGTTGTTTGTGGGGAGCAGGTCGTGGTCATTCATAATCGTGACAAGGTGTGTTGTGCCGATTTTGGCCATTTCATTTTGTTTTGGGTCCAGCTCGACAATTTCACGGGAATGCATTCTTGCAACTTCTTTTAGCGCCGTCTTATCCGCCGGATTGTTTGTATTCACGGTTACGGTATCCCAGCGTACCACAATAGCCTTTATTCCCTTATCAGCAAAGACGGTTCCTATCCCGCCACGTCCTGCCTGTTTATATCTTGTCTGTTTACGCTTTGCGTCGTACCACGAAAAGTTCAGGCATCCGATAAGTGCATGTTTTGCTCCCGGTCCTGTGGAAACCACGGAAATGTTGCGGGATTTTCCTTTTCCAAAGTGTTCCGTCAGAATGGCTGATATCTCATAAGAATCGTCAGGTAATCCGGATGTCTCTAAAATTTGAATCTTTTTGTCTATGCCGTCTATAAAAATCACAACATCCCCTGAAGCTTTTCCCTGGACTTCCAGTGCATCGAACCCGGCAAATTTAAGGTAAGGGCCGAAATATCCACCCACGTTGGAATCTATAACAGAGCCGGTTGTTGGAGAAATAGTTGTTACGATACTTTTCCCTGAACCCGGATAAACGGGAGTTCCTCCCAGAGGACCGGATGCGATACAAATCTCGTTTTCGGAGGAATTCCATTTAGTATCAGGTTTAACGGCATTCCACAGCAGCCAGAGGTCAAAGCCTTTGCCGCCGATAAATACTTCTTTCATTTTTTTTGAGACCGGCTTGATTAAAACAGCTGAATCGGAAATATTGATATGCAGCGTTTGATTTGTATATCCTTTTTCGATGTCTGGTCTTTTATAGCTTGTTGTTTTAACCTCTTTCATTTTTAATTCAGTCATAATTACACTCCTGTGTTTTTTTTGAAATGAACGGGCAGATTCCGAATATCATTCTCAGTAAAAAAAGAAAAGGATTTAAAGAAATATTGCAAGGGTAAACGCATTTGGAAAAATAAAATCATAATAAATCATCTTAAAAGAAGGGACTTAAAGGTTTTACCTTTTTAAAATAAAGTCCCCTTTAAATGATCAGACAGATATCCTTCTATTTTTACTTGACTAAAAAAAGTTCAAACTCTAATGTACTGGAATTTGATTAATACATCATAAAATTAAGGAGAATTCAAGCCATGCTGAAAGACAAGAAAATCGGTATTATCGGCACAGGAAATATGGGAGAAGCCCTTGTAAGCGGACTTGTTTCTTCCCAAACATCGAGTCCTGATAATATCATCTGCACGGATGTTCGGGAAGATACTCTTGAATCAATCAAGGATAAATATGGAGTCGTTACTACAACAAACAACATAGATGCCATCAAACAATCTGAAATTATAATCTATTCCGTCAAGCCCCAGATTCTGGCTCCGGTATTGAAAGAAACAGCTTCCTGTCTGGATATGTCCAAACTTGTAATCTCAATTGCCGCAGGTGTCCCCTTGGCAGCCATAGAATCTTGTGTAAATAAAGAACTGCGTCTTGTTCGTGTCATGCCGAATATCGCTGCTTTTGTTAAAGAGGGTGCTACAGCCATTGCTGCCGGAAAGCATACCCTCAAGGATGATATCAAACTGGCCAAGGCTATCTTCGACTCTGTCGGCAAGAGCGTTTTTATTGAAGAAAATATTCTAATGGATGCCATCACAGGATTAAGCGGCAGTGGCCCTGCGTATATTTTTTTAATTGTCGATGCTCTTGCCGATGCAGGGGTAAAGATGGGTCTTTCCAGAAAAGACGCACTTTTTCTTTCATCCCAGACAATTCTGGGAGCTGCAAAATTATTAATGGAAACAAAAGAACATCCCGGGCAGTTAAAAGACAGGGTTACGTCGCCCGGCGGGACGGCGATTGCAGGCATCCATACTTTGGAAAAAGGGGGACTTCGCACCACCCTTATCAATGCCGTGGAAGCCGCTACAGCGCGATCCAAAGAACTGGGAGAGATGATGCTGAAAAACTTTAACAATGATTAATGGTAACCGTTCACAGGTTCCCCGCCCAGCGGGATCTTCGACACGATTCAACGTTCAGGGTTAAGGGAAAAGAAGGCGTTGAAGACCCAAAGTCCTGGTTGAACATGGTCATTTTTCAAAGTAATTGCCAATTTGGCTCTAAATTTTGGATTAGGTCTGTCGAAGATGACGCTTTTCTTATAAATACACGTTCTAAATGCAGTCCGGGAACGAAAATGGAACCTTGAACCCTGGTCGCCTATGGCGCCGCCAAAGGCGGGTAAACCTCTGAACCCGTGAACGCCTACACTTTATTTTACGAAATATTACATATGAAACGAAAACTTATCAGTTTTGTCATTTCGGCTGTTATTTTGATGGTGTTACTGCCGGACACCTTTGCCTTTTCAGAAAGCATTAAATGGTATTCCTATGATGAGGGAATAGCCAGTGGGCATTCGGAAGGGAAAAGAATATATATAAATTTCCATGCCGACTGGTGTGTTTACTGCAAGGTGATGGAAAAAAAGACTTTTAGAAATCCTGCGGTGATTTCTTATCTTAATAAATACTTTATTTCCATAAAGGTCGATACAGAGAAAGAAACAAAAATATCTTATAAGTACGGTGTGAGCGCCCTCCCGGATAACTGGTTTCTTTTTAAAAATGGTGATATAATCGGGCGCCGCAAAGGTTATATTCCGCCTGATCCGTTTATGAAAATTCTGAAATCAATTCCAGAGGACATTAGTGCAAAAAAGGAGGATTAAAACGTTTTGAAACCGGTTCATCAGGTTTTTAATCGAAATATTTCGAAGAATGGTGTTTGTATCGTCTTATCAGACGGATTGAGGTCGAAACAAAAACCCATGTACTCATTAGTATGAGAAGAAAAGGTACCCACATATGGCGATGATGTTCGACTTTCTCATACGCTACATCAAGACCCATAAGTGCAAACAGAGTGACCACAAGCATAAAAAACATGACAAAAAAGCATGTGGCCTTAGAGTCGAACCATGGGATAATCAGTCTTCTGTATATCGGTTTTTCATCATAACGCATGGAGATGTCTTATTTGAATATTGAAAAAAAAGCAAGATAAGATGGCCTCGAAAAAATTAAACGTAATATCCTGTCGATCCAATTTCAAAACTAACTGCGAAGATTTCTGTTTGAAACGGTGTCAGTTCCTTTAAATTGGGCCTCATTCATTATTCCTTGTTCGACCTGTCTGCGTGCAACGCACAGGCAGATATTCTGCGGTTCAAAACAAACTCGTAAACTTGATATTTATTAAAAGGTTATGATTTAGTTATTTTAGGTTACAGTGCAGCGAAGCGGCATAACATAGCTTTTTACGAATTCATCAGCTATACATGCTTTCAATCAAATCACTAAAGGCTTCATTAACGAACTTTCGCTTTACCTTCATTGTGGGAGTAACTTCCCCGTCTTCCTCGTAGAGCTTTTTAGGCAGAATTGTAAATTTTCTTATGTTTTCAACCCGGGCAAGGGTTTCATTTACCGCATCAACTTCTTTTTGAATCAATTTTTTTATCCCGGAATCCTGGGTCAGGTCCTTATAGGTTGAAAATTGAATTTTATTATCCTGTGCAAATTTGACCACGTTATCTTCGTCAATCATAATAAGGCATGAAAGAAACTTCCTCCGGTCACCGATCACCACCGCATCATTTATATAAACACTTGCTTTAAGTTTATTCTCTATGTACTGGGGGGTAATATTCTTTCCGCCGGCCGTGACAATAATA
>JAUWMJ010000201.1 GCA_030613225.1 Desulfobacterales bacterium | reverse complement strand
GCGAAGCGATTCAACAAATAGTCAATCGTCAATATTCAATCGTCAATTGAAAGGGCGTAGCGATTCAACAAATAGTCAATAGTCAATATTCAATATTCAATTGTAAGGGCGTAGCGATTCAACAAATCTTCAATCTTCAATCGTCAATCGTCAATCAGGTTCCGGCTTGTCCGGGTTAGGAATAATAGTATGGGAGTGATAGGCATTATTACCTGCGAAGTACTGGAACTCGAATTCGCCCATCTGCTTACTACAGATCCCGATCTGTCCCGGATTACGGTTCTGGAAGATATCCGATCCGCTCGCCTGATCGAGACGCTTGAGTCAAAGGGATTGCGAAGATTACGACGAATCCCTCATATAAACAGCTTTTCTCCTGACCGGTCAGAGCAGGCCACAGCGCATCCGGAGGTGCTGGTGCGCGTGTTGGAACTTGCGCTCCACAGAAGAAAGAAACTTTTGCAGAAAGGATTAATCAGTGCGGCCCGGGAGATGAGGCCCCATGTGGACGTATTGCTTCTCGGATATGGTTTGTGCGGCAGCGCCCTTAATAACCCGCAGGAATTACTTGACGTCGATGTGCCGGTCTTTATTCCCATGGACAAGGATCATCCTGTGGATGATTGTGTCGGCTTGCTCATAGGGGGGCGGGAGAATTACTATGCCGAGCAATGCAAAATCCCAGGAACGTATTTTATGACACCGGGCTGGACCTATCATTGGAAGAGAATTTTCGGCCCGGACTGTAGCAGAATGAAGCCGGATATGGCAAAGCGCCTGTTTGCCCGTTACGAGCGCTCTCTTCTGGTTGTAACGCCTGTGATGTCCAGGGATGAAATGGAAAGAAATGTGGAGGAATTCAACAAACTGTTCGGCTGCCGGAGTGAAGTGCGCAAAGGAACAATGGAGATTTTGAATGAAACCTGGAAAGCAGCCAAAGCGTTTCATAAAAAGATAAACCGGCTGCAATAGTTTAGCCACAAAGGCACCAAGGCACAAAGAAGAGATATGAATTATAAAACTTGTAAGCGTTCACAGGTTCAGGGGTTTAGGGTTCAGAGGTTCAGGGTTCAGGGGTTCAAGGTTGCATTCTAGTCCCCGGACTCCATTTTGGAGGCGTATTTATGTGAGTAGCGTCCGGCTTCGCTAAAGCTACGTCAGGACAGGCCCGGCTGCGCTTGAAAGCTACGCCAAGACAAGCCCAATCTGAAAATTGGCGGCGTATTGACAATTATCTGGCAAAACCAACATTTTTTATGAGAACTTCGATTCTTCAATTTTGTCCTTAACCCTGAACGTTGAACCTTGAACCTGTGAACGGTTGATGGTATTCATAATGTCTGACATAAAACATAAAAATCCTAAAAAGCTGAAACTCTTTTTTCTTGCATTTATTGTCATTGCTTTAACTGCTGTAATTGCTGTTTTTATTAATTATCGTCGCATTTTAGAAAATCCGGAAAAACTTATTTCTTCTTTTCCGGTGGATTCAAACCTGTCAATAGGCAAAATCCATCAAACATCAACAAAAAACGGAGTGAAAGAATTCTGCCTTGACGCCGCTTCAGCCTATTATACTGCCTCAAAAAAAAAGGTGGTTTTAAACGATTTATCCGTAACGTTTTTTCTCAAGAATAAGCAGGAAGTTTATCTGACGGCAAATAAGGGAATTATAAAAACAGACTCAAAGGATATTGAAATTACAGGCAACGTTATTGTGATAAATGAAAGTTCCAGACTTTTTACTGAAAAAATACAATATAACCACGGCCGGCGTCTCCTTTTGTCAAAGGTTCCTGTTAAAATTGTTGGGAATTCATTTCAGCTTACAGCTGACAGGATGTCTTTAGATTTAAATACAAACAAGACAGTGCTTGAAGGGAGAGTAAAGGGCGCTTTTAGTGAGAATTTTACAATCTAATCTGACCCGCTGCCTTGTATTGTCTGTTTTGTCCGGAGCTTTTCTTTTTGAAGCCCTGCTGATAACCCTGCTGATAACAGGGATTGGACATGCTGATGATAAGCTGCCGGTTCATGCAGATAAAATTAAAAGCAGGACAATTCATATAAATGCTGACAGACTCATCTCAAACATCGAAGATGGCTGGGCTCAATTTACGGGAAATGTTTGTGTAACCCGTGAATCATTAATTATTAAATCCGACAGTCTCAAAATTTATTATAAAAAATTATTTAAAGGTCAAAACAAACCGGCAACAGGCCAGGAATTGATTGAAAAAATTATTGCAACAGGCAATGTACATATAAAGTCCGATGAACTGGTTGCCATATCACATCAGGCAGTATATAATAAAGAGACTGGTATCATAATATTGTCAGGTCATGATTCAAAAGTTATTAGCGGAAACAATTCTATTGCAGGATCACAAATAATCCTTTACATGGATGAGGAATGTATTAAAGTCAAAGGCAGCGGCACTAAGCGTGTTGAAGCTGAGTTTCAAAGCAATTAGGAATAAATATTATCCAATATGACAACACTGCTTCTAAAAAACTTGAGCAAAACCTATAATGGAAAACATGTTGTAAGCTCTGTTAGCTTGAATATTGAAAGCAGCACCGTAGTTGGTCTTCTTGGCCCAAACGGTGCGGGAAAAACAACAACATTTTATCTGACTATTGGGCTGGTAAAACCTGACGGGGGAAATGTTTTTCTGGATGAAGAAGATATCACAAATTATCCCATGTACCTGAGAGCTCGCAGGGGTGTCGGTTATCTTCCCCAGGAAACTTCGATATTTAGAAAACTTACTGTCAAACAAAATATCCTGGCAATACTTGAGACCCTCCCCATTTCCAAAACTAAGCAAAATGATCGTGCAAATACACTCCTTGATGAGCTCGGGATAAAACACCTTTCCCACCAAAAGGCCATTTTTTTATCCGGAGGTGAAAAACGACGTCTTGAAATCTCTCGCGCGCTTGCCACTAATCCGTCTTTTATTCTTCTTGATGAGCCTTTTGCAGGAATAGATCCTCTGGCAGTCATAGACATAAAAAAAATTATAGATCACCTTAAAAACCGCGGTATCGGTGTTCTCATCTCTGATCATAATGTAAGGGAAACACTTGGCGCCTGCGACATGGCATACATATTAAACGAAGGGAAAGTTATTGAATTTGGCTCACCTGAAAAAATAGCCGCCAGCGAAATAGCTCGCAGAATTTATTTAGGAAACGAATTCACATTATAAAATGGCACTTGAATTAAGACAACAACTAAAATTAACCCAGCAGCTTATCATGACTCCACAGCTCCAGATGGCAATAAAGCTTCTGCAGCTTTCCAGGCTGGAGCTTGTGGATACAATTCGACAGGAGTTGGAGGAAAATCCTGCTCTTGAAGAAGTCCAGGAGACTCTGACTGAAGAACAGGCAACGGATCAAAAAGATAAAGATACAAAAGATGAACCTGCAATAAAAGAAGTTGCCATAGAAGAAAAACTCCATGATGATATCGACTGGAGCAATTACCTTGATGAATATAGTTCTCCCGGCAGAATCAATTTTGAATCCGAGAGAAAAGATACGCCGAAATATGAAGCTTTTATAGCTTCAAAAGAAACATTAAGCGAACATCTCCTCTGGCAGTTTCTGATGACATCCCCGGCAAGAAAAGGAAAAAAAATCGGCAGTCTTATTATCGGCAATCTTAATAGAGACGGCTATCTGGAGATCTCTGTTGAAGAAATCGCCAGAATGAGCGACTCTGATACTAAAAAGGTTGAAAAAGTTTTATCTCTGCTACAAACATTTGATCCGGTTGGAATATGTGCAAGAGATCTTAAAGAATGCCTTCTGCTTCAGACAAAGCATTTGAAAATTGAGGATACCCTGGTAACAAATATCATAACAGACCATCTTGGCCACCTTGAAAAAAGGAATTACAAAGCCATATGCAAAGCCTTAAAAACAAGTATTGAAAACGTCATCGCCGCTGTAAATATTATACAGGGACTCGAACCGAAGCCCGGGCGAGAGTTTTCCGATGAAAATCCTCAGTACATCACTCCTGATATTTATGTTTACAAAATCGAAAATGATTTCGTAGTCATGTTAAACGATGACGGCATGCCAAAACTTCGTGTGAGTGCCTTTTATAAAAAATCGATAAGCCGCGGGAATAAAATTTCAGGTGAAGCCGAGGATTATATTCAGGATAAGCTCCGTTCGGCTGCCTGGCTCATCAAAAGTATTCATCAGCGGCAAAAGACAATTTACAGGGTAATGCAAAGTATTTTAACTTTCCAGCAGGACTTTTTTGAAAAAGGAATATCTCATTTAAAACCGATGGTGCTAAGAGACGTGGCCCAGGACATAGATATGCATGAATCAACAATCAGCCGGGTTACAACAAACAAATATGCTTATACTCCTCAAGGCATTTTTGAATTGAAATATTTTTTTAACAGTTCTATCAGGCGTGTTCATGGCGGTACAATAGCATCTGCCAGTGTTCAGGAAAAAATAAGACAAATAATTGCCGGCGAAGATCCAAAAAATCCTTTCAGCGACGATAAAATCTCGAAACTTTTACAAGATTCACACATCAGTATTGCACGAAGAACTGTTGCAAAGTATCGGGAAATACTGAAAGTACTACCATCTAACAGGCGCAAACAAATATAGGGAGGTAATTAGCATGCAGACATCCGTAACATTTAAAAATCTTGACCCCTCCGAAAATTTAAGATCATATGTAGCAGACAAACTTGATCGTTTTGACAGGTTACTTAATAACCCTGCGGAAGCCAAGGTTGTTCTTTCCGTTGAAAAATTTCGCCACATCGCTGAAATTAACATAACCGGCGACAAGCTGAATATAAACGGCAAAGAAGAAACAAACGACATGTATTCAGCAATCGATATGGTCTTGGATAAACTTGAAAAACAGATAAAAAAAAGCAAACAGAAAATCAGGAAGCGTCGGACAAACTCAAAAGCAAGAGCAAAAAGGACAATTGCATATGAAACATCTTCCTTTGAAGATGAAACAGAAGGACAGATCAAAATAAATAATATCGAATATAAACCGATGGATATAGAAGAAGCGGTTTTGCAGCTGGATCTGGTAAGCTATAATTTCCTCGTATTCACAAATGCAAGAACAGAAAAAACAAATGTACTTTATCATCGAAAGGACGGCCATCTCGGGCTTATTCAGCCCAGAAAATAGAGACAACTTTAACCCGACAACGTAACTTACAAGCCCTATTTAGCAGCAGCTTCTTGTTGTGTCATGTGTAATCGTTGCGGGTTACGCGTTTCGGGGTACGGGTTATAAAAAAGGATTATTTCCGATTAACAACTCGAAACACGCAACCAGGCTTCGCCTTCGGCTACGCCCCGGCAAGCCCGTAACCCGGAACACTTATGTGATCACCAAACGAACGGGTTTAGAAAAACGCATTATGAGTAGCGATAAATGTCGTTGTATGGTCAAAAATATGATAACTTTGACAATATTGAAAAAAGTCTTATTTTATCCAATTAAGCAAATAAATATTCTAAGGAACTTGCTGCCTGTTTGGTATATAAAAAATGAAAATTCTTGACGTTTTGCAAAAAGAAGCAATTATCAGTGACTTGAAGTCACATGATAAAAAAGGAATTTTAGAAGAGTTGGTTTCTCCGATAGCCTGTATTACCGGAGTAGATCATAAAGATCTTGTTCGTGTTCTCATGGACAGAGAACAGCTTGGAAGTACAGGCATAGGTGGAGGTATTGGAATACCCCACGGTAAATTAAAACAGCTCGAATCACTTGCCCTTGGTTTCGGCCTTAGCCGAAAAGGTGTTGACTTTGAATCGATGGATAATAAACCGACTCATATATTTTTCCTTCTTGTTACACCGGAGAATTCAACCGGTCTCCATTTAAAGATGCTCGCCAGGATTTCCAAGATTCTAAAACACGACCCATTTAAGGAAAAGCTTTTAAACGCTGCAAACAGTGATGAAATCTTTACCATCATCAAGGAGAATGATGAGGAATTTTAACAGATGCTTCAAATGACCGGAGCCGCTGAAAAAATATCTCTTGCGCCCGGTGCCATTTTGCAAAGGTCTCACCTGATTAAAAGTGAAAAACCTGAAAATTTTCATTATTACCGGACTTTCCGGCTCCGGGAAAAGTATTGCTATTGCT
>JAUWMJ010000239.1 GCA_030613225.1 Desulfobacterales bacterium | reverse complement strand
GGGTAAAGTGCTTTCCCTTTAAGGGATAACTATCGGAATTTTAGTGTACCGATCTTCATGGCTATCCCCCATCACGTCTATAATCAAAGAAAACGAAGAAGAGTGCCGATATGATCACGGAGGTCAGTATATGTGCTATTTACCGACACGATTTTTAAGAAAATTTTGGCGTTATAAAAATGATTGTGAGGTTTTAATCAATTCTATAGTAGAATCAAAAGAATGACAGATGGTTTATATTTGCTGTCTGCTCAGCAAGGAAGAGTAGCTGGCATACCGGCTATCGCTAATTTGAATAGTATTATAAAAATAATATTATATCAATATAAATTAAATCATATTCGGTAGAATGTCAAGCCTGAATGAGTTATAACTATTTGTAACCGTTCAAGGTTCAGGGTTCAAGGTTCAGAGGTTTACCCGCCTTTGGCGGCGCCATAGGCGACCAGGGTTCAGAGTTTCGTAAAAAGTCAAATTTACCACAGAGGCCACGGAGATCACAGAGATAAATGGTTGTTTTTAATGGGACACGGATGAACGCGGATTACACAGATAAAAATTTATACTATAACAAAAAAGTATTAACATTATTAAAATCTGTGCAAATCTGTGCAAATCTGTGTCCTATTATTCAAGGAATAAAACTATTACTGCTGATCAATTTGCTTATTTCAGTAACTTGTTCAAGGATATTATTTATATCTAGTGTCAGCAGTTTCCGGTTTCTGACAAGTATTTTACCTGCAACAAGAACATCCCGTACATCTGATCCCGAAGCTGCATAAACAATATGGGATACCGGATTATACAGGGGCGTCAGGTGAGGTTTGTCAGTATCTATAATAATAAGGTCCGCCTGTTTGCCGACCTCTATAGAACCTGTTTCATTACCAAGACCTATGGCCTTTGCCCCGGCTATGGTCGCCATAATAATAACAGATTTTGCATCCATGATCGTGGGATCATGGCTGACAACCTTGTGAAGTTTTGCAGTGGTGTCCATTTCCTGGAAAAGGTCAAGATTGTTATTACTTGCGCATCCGTCCGTACCAAGCCCCACCGTTATCCCGGAATCGAGACAGCGCGGCACCGGTGCAACACCTGCAGCAAGCTTCATATTACTTTCAGGGTTATGGGAAATCTTTGCATTTTGCTTTGCTATTATTTCAATGTCATGGTCGTCTATCCATACACAATGGGCAAGAAGCGTGTTGGCATCAAGTATTCCGATGCTGTCCAGATATTCAACCGGCGTCATCCGGTATTCTGACTGTATCTGATTAAGTTCCTGTTTTGTTTCTGAAACATGAATCTGGAAAACCAGATCTTTTGCATTTGCAGCAGCCTTTGCATCCTTTAGTGTCTGTGTACAGCAGGTATAGGGAGAATGGCAAAATATCGAGGGTGTGATGTTTGAAGAAAAACCCAGCCATTTTTTCGCAAATGCTACAGCGTTTTTTATGTTTTCCGAAGGATCGGCAACTCCTGGTGCAGGAAAATCGATAACACCCTGACCGAGTACAGCCCGCATACCGGAGTCGTTTACAGCTTCCGCAACTGTTTCTTCAAGAAAGTATCCGTCACAGCAGGTTGTAGTTCCGGAAAGCAGCATTTCGGCACAGGCCAGAAGTGTTCCATAACGGACGGATTCGGGATTTATATGTTTTTTTTCAGCAGGAAAGATATGTTCATTCAGCCAGGTATTAAGGGGAAGGTCGTCGGCAAGTCCCCTGAATAGCGTCATTGGAAGGTGAGTGTGTGTGTTGATCAGGCCGGGCAGGACAATCCCGCCTTTTGCATCGATTACCTTTTTTGAATCCGGCAGCTCTTGATCATGAGTCTTTGCCGAAATTTGCTCAATGCGACCGTCTTTTATACAGATTATGCCGTGTTTAATGATATCAAATTCAGGATCAACAGTAATGATCGTGCAGTTGTGGATAACAGTATCGAAATTCATTACTTTTCCAGCGCCTCTTTCACAGTCTTTAGCATGTCATACGACGTAAACGGCTTTTGGAGATACGGATATCCAAGCTGCTGAATAGTTTGCCAGTCTGATTTTTCATCACTGTACCCGCTGGTGAATAAAACACGGATTTCGGGTTTTTGTTTTAGAAGCTGTTCAATCAGCTTTGGCCCTCTTATGTCAGGCAGAACCACATCGCTAAAAACGAGGTCAAAGGCGCCTTTTTCTTTTTCAAAGATATCAAGCGCTTCTCTTGCATTGGTCGCAGAAAAAACTTTATACCCTTTTCCGTAAAGAATTTCCGTAAGGATGTTCATTACCACTTCTTCATCCTCGACCAGTAAAATTCGTTCTCCGTTGCCTTTGAATTCTTTCTGGGAAACAAGGGGTTGCCGTTTTTGTTCAGGCCCCACGGAAATGGCCGGCAGATATATTTTAAAGGTGGTTCCGTCATCAGGTGTGCTTTCCACGTTTATCCACCCTCCGTGTTTTTCGACAATACCATATACTGCTGAGAGCCCCAGTCCGGTACCTTTTCCCTGTGCCTTTGTTGTAAAGAAGGGCTCAAAAATATGGTCTAAAATGGATGGATCGATGCCATCTCCGGTGTCATGAACTGATAAACACACAAAATCCCCAGGTTTTGCGTTACTGTAAAGCTTGCAATCTTCTTCGTTAAAAAAGGCATTTCCGGTTTTGACGATAATATTTCCGCCACCTTCCATGGCGTCTTTGCCATTGACTACAAGGTTCATTATCGCTTGTTCTATAGTTCCGGCATCCCCCTTAATCATCTTAAGATCGCTTGCCGGATCAACTGTTAGAAAAATATCTTCACCGATGAGACGGTTTAACATTTTATAAAGGTTTTTAATTATTTTGTTAGGATCAAGAGGAATCTGTTCCATTAGCTGCCTGCGGCTGAAAAGCAGGAGTTGCCGGGTAAGGTCGGAGGCACGTTCCGATGCTCGTCGAATTTCCACAAGGTTTAGATATACAGGATTGTCTTCTTGAACGTCCATTAAGGCAATATCGACGTTTCCCTGAATAGCCATAAGTATGTTATTAAAATCGTGAGCTACGCCCCCTGCCAGTGTTCCTATAGCCTCCATCTTTTGTACCTGGCGAAGATTCTCCTCGCTTTTTAGCAGAGCTTCCTCGGCCCGCATGCGTTTTTTGTATGTTTCTGCTTCGTCAAGAGCCCGTTTTACTACCTGCCCCAGACGAGATATTTTGTCTTTTAGAACATAATCGGTTGCTCCGGCTTTCAAACACTCAACTGCAGCATCATCGCCGATTGTGTCTGAAATGAGAATCAGCGGGATCTCAGGTGCTGTTTCTTCCTTTATTTTCAAGGCAGACATATCGTCAAAGGTTGGCAGGCTGTAATCGGCAAGGATTAAGTCCGGCTTTTCAGCCAGGGCTTTTCTAAATGATTTTTCCGTATCCACCCTGTTCCATTCTATAGTAAATTCACTGCTTTCAAGGGTCTTTGCCGCCAGTTTTGCATCATCGGGATTATCTTTGAGAATGAGCAAATGTAAAGTTTCTTTTTTCATTATTTACTCCCTGCTTCGCCTGAGGCTACGCAGGACAGTTCCTTTTTTCTTTTTCTTCTGCCTTCCCTGCCTCGGCGTAGCCAAAGGCGTAGACGGGTGCCTCTGTGCCTTTCCTTGCTCTGCGCAGCTTTAGCGAAGCAAGGTTCTTTATTAGCAGGTTCTTATACTCTCTGCAATCTTTCTTATATCATCCATAGTTTTTTCAAGGTCGAGTGAAAGGAGTCTCCTGTCTTCCATGACGACTTCACCGTTTATTATGGTTGTTTTAACATCACTTCCCCTTGCAGAATAAACAAGGTGTGAGGCTGGATTGTACATCGGGGTTAGATGAGGTTTTTTTGTGTCCAGCAATATGATATCTGCTTTCTTACCGACTTCAAGAGAGCCTGTAATTTCTTCCAGACCGAGGGCACGTGCCGCCTCAATGGTACACATTCTAAGTGTCGTGGTAGAATTAAGGACTGTCGGGTCAAACGTATTTACCTTGTGAAGCTTGGCAGCAGTATCCATTTCCTGGAAAAGGTCAAGATTATTATTGCTAGCACACCCATCGGTTCCCAGCCCGACACAGATTCCTTCATTCAACAGCCCTGGTATCGGTGCAATGCCGGAGGCTAGTTTCATATTACTTTCAGGGTTGTGGGCAACCTTTACATTGAATTGTCGTAAAAGTAAGATATCTTCATCCGTCAGGACGACGCAATGGCATGTAAGAAGATTCGGCGCAAGGATGCCCAGATCAGCAAGGTGTCCTATCGGTGTCAGGCCGTATTTATCTTTAATATTTTTCACCTCGCTTTCGGTTTCAGAAACATGGATTACAAGGCGAAGATCATGGGTTTGCGCGATTAAAAAAGCTTTTTTTAAAAGGTCAGGTGAGCAAAGATAAGGCGAGTGTGGTTCAACAGCAATCTTAATCAAAGGATCATTTTGCCACTTTTCAATAAGCATTTCGCTGTAAGCAAAACCCTGTTCGATGGGGCCGTAATTGGGGGAAGGAAAATCATACAGCACTTCTCCGACAACGGCTCGCATTCCCGAACGTTTTGCCGCACGTGCAACAGCATCTTCAAAAAGATACATATCGCAAAAGCACGTAGTTCCCGACATGATCATTTCACTGCAGGCAAGAAGCGTGGCACGATAGACCTTATCCTCATCTAGTTTTGCTTCAGCCGGAAAAATATAATCATTAAGCCATGTCATCAGGGGGAGATCATCTGCAAGTCCCCTGAAACAAATCATTGCTGCATGGGTATGCGTATTCACAAGGCCCGGCATTATTATGCAGTCGCTCGCATCGATAATACGGGATACTTCCCATGCTGCAAATTCGTCGGCATCCCCCACGGCAACGATTTTATCTTTTTTAATGGCAACACTGCCGTTTTTGATTTGTGAGTTTTCGTTGTCTAAAGTCAGAACAATTCCATTTGAAACAAGTATGTCGGCTGAACTCATAGTTATTAAACATTCTCCACAACTTTGCTTATAATTTTTTCAAGACCAGGAACAGCTTTTCGTGCAACCTGGATGATTTCCTCAACTGTTGCAGGAACTGGGCTGTCCGGATTGTTGATGTTGGTTATCGTTGACAGGCCGAGCACTTTCATCTTTGCATGCACGGCAGCGATTACTTCCTGAACAGTTGAAAACCCGACAGCATCTGTGCCTATGGTTTTAAGAAAACGGACTTCAGCAGGGGTTTCAAGAGACGGCCCCTTAAGTCCTGCATAAACGCCTTGCTTAAGATCGATGCCTGCATCCGATCCGGCTTTCTCGGCGAGTGCTGCCAGGCTTTTGTCGTAAGCATCAGACATGTCGGGAAATCGATTACCCCAGCTTTCTTCATTCAGCCCGATAAGCCGATTGGAACCTGTAAAATTGATATGATCTTTTATAATCATATATATGCAGGTTTAAAATAAGGGTTTATCCCGCCCCCAGCATTTGAAAGGAATATTATTTTAAAGCCGAGCCGTTGCATAACCCTTATGGGGAAAGTCACTTAAAGGGGCCAAT
>JAUWMJ010000273.1 GCA_030613225.1 Desulfobacterales bacterium | reverse complement strand
GCTTGCAGCTCTGGCGGCAGGCAATTTTGGCGCAGTAAATGCAATGGCAAAGATCGTTGGAGAAGAAGAATTTTCATTACTTTTTCATAAAGGAGGGGATGAAAATTTACATTTCAGTAAAATAAGTGAAGATTTATTGCTGGTCACAACATTCGGAAACGAAGTATCTCTGGGTTTCCTTCGTATGAAAATCAGTGAATCTCTTAATGTAATACGTGGTATTTTTATAGAAAACCCTTAGGGCTCGCTTAAAAATAACTTCACATTACATCCTTTTTTAAAACAAGAAAATATAATTTTCCCGTGTGTTGCATATGACCTGCAGCAATCTGTGCATACTTCCCGTTTCCCCAGAACAAATCCGCACGCCCCGGACCCCGTATGGCTCCGCCGGTATCCTGGCTCGAAACAAACCGGGAAAAATCCGTCCATTCATGAATTTGTCCATCGGCATTTACCAGCGGTTTTTTTGTTTCGATAAAGGCAAGAGAAGGAAGAGGAAATATCCGCCTGTCCAGGGCTATTGACCTTCCCGGAGTCAATTTGACATTAAGGCAACCCAATGGGCTATCTTCTTCAATTTTAAAAAATACATAACTTGGGTTGTAATTTAATACATCCTCGATTTCTTCAGGATGATCATTTAAATACTCACGGATCTTCTGCATGGACATTTCGGATTTGGGTATTTTATCCGTATCAATTAGAAGTTTGCCGATACTGCGATAGGGTTGACCATTAGTAGCATGATAATGAACATTAATCGTATCGCCGTTATCAAGGTATATCCTGCCTGATCCCTGAATTTGCAGGAAAAAGAGATCAACCGGGTCTTTGAGCCAGGCCAGTTGTTGGGATTTTCCTTCAAGTACCTCGGTGTGTGATATTTCCCATCGATCATAATAAGGCACAACAGTTCGATTAGTAAGTCGGCCGGCAATTTTCTCACCCTTATACTTCTCAGAAAATGGAGTAAGATCAATTTTTATAAGATCGTCAGGAATGGTGAGAACAGGAATTTTATATTCAGCATCCCGATTTAGCCTGCCCTGCAGAAAAGGCTCGTAATACCCAGTAAAAAGAACTTCTTCCCGGCCGTCACGTCCGGCGGACTGGTAAACCAGGTAATTGGATTTAATAAAGTGGTTCAAATCTTTTTTTGGCGGTTTTGTTTGTATAAAACTAAGAAAATATTCAAACGATCTTATCATATGGGAGGCTGTGAAAAAATCGTCTCCGAATTTAAAAGTTCTATCGGAAGAAATTTTTTCCAGGTATTCAATACTTTTCAGGATACTGTGCTCCAGTCCGTCATACAACATATCATCGCTGAATCCGGGATGGGATGATGGAGAAAGTCTGATTAGCGGGTATTGCTTTTTTGCGGCACATCCTGCAAAAAAGAGGGAAAGCAGGGTAATGATAAAAATGACAGAAATAGTCTTGCGGAAAGATAAGTGATTCATAATTTTAATTTTTGCGTTCAAATATCCCGCTTTTTCCACCTGATTTTTTAAGAAGACAAATGTCGGAAATGGTCATTCCCCTGTCATACGATTTGCACATATCATATACCGTGAGGGCAGCGATTGACACAGCCGTCAGGGCTTCCATTTCAACACCTGTTTGGCTGAAAATTTTAACAAATGATTCGATCCTGAAAGAACACGCATCGTTATCCGGATAAAAATCAACAGCAATATGGGTTATGTTTAGCGGGTGACACATGGGAATAAGGTCCGAAGTCTTTTTGGCTGCCATAACTCCCGCAATTCTTGCAGTCTCAAGGACATTGCCTTTTTTAACTTTCTGATTCAGTATCATTTCAAATGTTTCCTGATTCATGGAAACAACACCCTGTGCAACAGCAATGCGCTCTGACGGCTTTTTATCCGTTACATCCACCATTCGCACATGTCCTTTTTTGTCTATGTGTGTAAACGAAGACTTAGTATCCATAAAAAATTCCGTACCCATCCCCTCTCCCCTCTCTTATAGCAGATTTCGCATGCAAGGATGGGGGAGGAGGAGGCAAGAAGTGGTGTTCAATAATCTCACTATACCGCAGTGAGCATCATATAGCAGTGGGAAAAGCGGCCGCTTTCCGGAATAAAGCAAAGAAGTTTTTGGCCCTTTTGTAACTTATCGGAATTAAACAGCTCTTCCATTATAATATAGATGGAAGCACTTCCTGTGTTGCCTTTTTTGGTAAGGTTTGTAAACCATCTTTCATATGGAATCTCGAAATCGATATTTTTCATACCGTTGTAAAATTTATCCCGGAAATACCCTGAAGAATAATGAGGAAGGAACCAGTCTATCTCTTCAGGTTTAATTTTACGTTTCTTTACCACGCTCGCAAGAGCGTTATCCATTGCTGTTTTTACTATTTCTTTTGCAAGCAGTTTTGTATCCTGCTTTATTAAAAATTTGTATGGCTCAGCCGCAGGATCGATTGATTCAGTTTCTCTCCAGCCGGTCATTGTTCCATCCTCATTTTTTACGCCACCCGCATACATACAGGTTTCAAGCTGTCCTGCATAGGAAATATTTTCTATCCAGTCTATTTTTAGTGAAATACGATCTTTGTTTTTTTCACCTGAAAGAAATACAGCGCCTGCACCATCTGAAAGCATCCACCTTAAAAACTCTGCATCAAATGCACGTATCGGTTTTTCTTCAAGGTCGGTATCGGGAGCTACATCGGCAGCAAAAAAACTTGCTCTTGAATAGGATGAGGCAAGATCGGAACCGACTGCCACTGCATTTTTTGTGCCGCCTGTGGCAACATTCATATAGGCATATTTTAGGGCTGTCATTCCACAAACACATATACCGGAAGTCGTTACTGCGTCACATGGGGGCAATCCAAGTTCACCTAACACCATAAGAGCATGACCCGGAAATAAAAGATCGGGAGTAGTCGTTCCGCAACTCAAACATTCGATATCATCAAGGGAAAAATTTTCGTAAGGATTGAGTTTTCGAACCGCCTCTGCTGCAAGCTGGGCATTTGTGTGTGTGAGCTTACCTGTTTTTCTGTCTATGGCATAATGGCGGGTTTCAATCTTGTTATTTCTGAGCATTATCCTTTTTGTTCTCGAGGGGATATCATTTATCCTGCCAAGCACATCCTCAATCTGGTCGTTATCTACGGGGTCATGCGGCAAAAATGCAGTTATATCATTAATATAAACATTCATTACTCAATCCTTAACATTGATGGTTTTAAGTGTTAAGTTTTAGGTTTTAGGTTAATGGTCTTGCCTGTTTGATCAGCAACTTAAACCTTAAAACCTAAAACTTAAAACGTTTCGTAAAAATAGGTTTTTTAACTTTTTACCAAACCATCAATTTATTACCTTGTCTTTAATTGTCAATGTTTTAATGAGTTTTGAGAAAAATATTCAACAGCCTCTTTTATTTTTTTCCTGCTGACAATACGTGCAATAAAGGAAACAAGAGTCGCCAGAGGGGCAATTAGAAAAATAGCAAGTAGCAGATAATAAAAGAAAAGGCGAACTCTGAATTGCCTTTTCGGGTCCCCTGGGCCACCTTTTTGTAAAATAAAATTTGACCATATTTTAAATATTTTGTTAATTCTTTTTTCAAAAATAATATAAGAAGGTACTACTATAGTAGCCCCTTGTTTGTTTAGTTCAGACTGATCAAGGTTAATTTTTTCCGTTAACAGCGCTTTTAAAATTATAGGGCCGAATCGCACAGCTTCCCTGATGTCCTTGTCAGACACTCCGGGACGGGGAAATATTTTTAAGCAGCGATCTTTTTTGCCGGTGAACATCCAATAGGCTATTGTAGCAATGCCGACAAGATTTTTAGCCTTATCCATTAAAACAATATTGCCGGCAATTCTGCCTCCCATATCATATATCCGTGTTTTCACTTTTTCCTGTGTCAGCAGCCACATATTGCGGCATCCAATAATGGTAACCACTGGTCGATTCTTTATGACTTTCAGAGCCTCGGGAGATTTTAAAAAAGCTGTGACAGGTATGGAAGGGGACATATACCATACTGTATATGCCAGAACAATCAGATCAAAATCATCATCCGCATTAAAACGAAAAGGTTCAAGTTCACATGGAATTTCCTGGAATGATTCGGGAAAAACATCACAAAACTGTTGACTGGTCCAGGGAAATGGAAACTTTCTTTTTGGCCTTAACTCCTCAAAAACCAATGATACATCCTGACTCTTTTCCACAGGCGACAGAACTGATTTGACAATTTCAGATAATTGACCTGTCTGAGAAAAATAAACAACTAAAATCTTCTTCATCTTTTTAACGGTGTCTGCGTTTTTTAGAAATTTTCCGGCTATGTGCAAATCTGCAAGTAAAACACCTGCAAAATTTCAATCAGATTCATTATTGATGAATTCGTAAAAAGTCGAATTTACCACAGAGCACACGGAGTTCACAGAGATAACTAATTAATAAAATAAGATATTCTCTGTGTTCTCTGCGGTCTCAGTGGTGAAAAATGACTTTTTACGAGACCATCAATGTTAAAGCATCTCAACCTTCAGGTTATTTTCGTTGTCCAGCTCAATCAGTGCACCTGCATGATTTCGTCCAAGGGTACAATTAACCACGAGCGTTTTCTCAATGAATACTGTGCCGGGTCTTTCATGTATGTGCCCGCAGATCATAAGCATGGGTCGGCACATTTTAATTACTTTCGTCAGGCTGCGGCAACCTCCGTGAAACCTTCCGAAGACTTCGTCCAGCGTGCCCCATGGCGGAGGGTGGGCAACCAGAACAGAATTGCTTTTTATCAGGGGTTTTAGTTTTTCAATAACCTGCACCTGGTTGAGACAAATACGTGAGCTAAATGGTATTGGAATGCAGCCGCTTACGCCGACAAATGGTGTGTTGCCTATGGTAACCTGCTTTAGATGCAAAGGAGAAATATTCGGAAAATCTTCAAGCAAATTTTCAACCCTTGACAGATCTGTGTTTCCTCGAACTGCAAGAACAGGCACGGGAATATCGTTTAACTGCGCTAAAATCCCGGCAGAACCGGTATAGTTGGTTATATCTCCGGCAACCACCAGTACATCGG
>JAUWMJ010000036.1 GCA_030613225.1 Desulfobacterales bacterium | reverse complement strand
GGCGTGTGGCAGGAACAGTGCCGTGGATGTGGTGATTGTGTGCTGGCCTTTACCGGTGGTATATGTCCGGTGACTAAATGTGCCAAGAGTATCTTTAACGGTCCGTGCGGCGGTTCTCGAGACGGGCGGTGTGAAATATATACCGATGTACCATGCGCATGGTCACTTATTTATTACAGGCTTAAAAAGCAGAATAACCTGAAATTTATGACAGAATATCGAGAACCCAGGGACTGGCGACCGGGAGGAGGGCTTGGCCCAAGGGAGCGCAGGCGTACAGGGATTAATGGAAGCCCTGAACATTCGGCACCATATCCGGTGCAAAGGGATGCATTAGAGGTGTGCACTTAGGACTCGGTCAAAAATAACTTCACTTTTTTTATCTCATCTTCAGGCCATCTGAGGCTAATTTTAAAAGCCTTAAGTCCCGAAGGGACGCTCCTTAAAGCCTATCCTAATTTTTTTGAACGGCCGGTATATTTTTTCCTCAACTTCGGCTTTTCTATTTTGCCGGTCGGATTTCTGGGAACATCAGCAAAAATAATTTTCCTTGGACGTTTATACCTGGGAAGCCCTTCACAAAACTTCATAAGTTCTTCTTCAGTCATATCTTGAGAAGGCTTTACCTGTACAATCGCAGTTACAATTTCACCCAGACGCTCATCAGGATATCCTATAACTCCAACATCCTGAACTTTGTGATTATCCATTATAAAACTTTCTATTTCCACCGGAAATATATTTTCACCACCTGTAATAATAATGTCTTTGGCACGATCCACCAGCCAGATAAATCCGTCCTCATCCAGGCGGGCAATATCTCCTGTAAGAAGCCATCCATCTACCATTGTTGCAGCAGTTGCCTCGGGACTTTTATAATATTCCTTCATAACACCAGGACCCCTGACGGCAAGTTCACCGCTTTCACCATAAGAGACCGGTTTCATTTCATTGCTCATTGTCAAACTTTCCCAGTCGAAAATCATACACTCCCAGTCAAATCCAGGAACACCGATTGCACCAACCTTGTTTGTGTTTTCTATTCCGAGATGTACACAACCAGGGCCGGTCGTTTCGGTTAACCCGTAATTGGTGTCATATTCATGGTGTGGAAAAACCTTTTTCCAGTTTTTAATTAAAGATGGGGGAACAGGCTGGGCACCAATGTGCATAAGCCGCCACTGGGATAGTTCGTAGTCGCTTAAGCTTATCTCGTTATTTTCAATGGCAATCAGGATATCATGGGCCCATGGAACCAGGAGCCATACAACCGTGCATTTTTCTTCCGAGACTGCTTGAAGAATATCTTTTGCTTGTATTCCTTTTAAAATTACGGCTTTTGCACCTACAATAAAATTGCCGAACCAGTGCATTTTAGCACCGGTATGGTACAGCGGTGGAATGCAAAGGAAGTTGTCTTCATGGGTCTGATTGTGATGCCGGTTTTCTAAAAAACAGGAAAATTCAAGGTTTCGCTGGGTAAGGTGTACCGCTTTTGGCTTGCCGGTGGTGCCGGAAGTAAAATATAATGCTGCACTGTCGCTTATGCTGATTTCAACTTCAGGGTCGGTTTCCGTGCCGGATGAAAGAAAATCAGCATACGGCATTGCATAATCGGGCCGTAATTCATCGGAGCCGATAAATATATAGTTTAAAACCGTTTTGTCGATTACTTTTTTTATATCATTAACCCTGTCAATAAATTCGACACCAAAGATAAAAGCCTTTGCTTCTGCAATTTCGGTACAGTGTTTGATATCATCTGCTGCAAACCTGAAGTTAAGCGGCACCGCCCATGCGCCTGTACGCAAAATACCAAAATAGGCAGGAAGCCATTCAATGCAGTTCATCATCAAATGAACAACCTTATCTCCTTTTTTAATTCCCTTTGCAATAAGGGCGTTGGCTACGCGGTTTGCTTCTGTTTCAAATTCCTCCCAGGTAATCTCTTTGCGGGTATTTTTGGCAGGGTCCCTTTCGATAAGGGCAACTTCCTTTCCATAAACCCTGGCGTTTCTTGCTAAGATTTCAGTTATCAGCATGATTTACTCCCTTAAGTGCTTAAAAGTAATATTTGTTTTCATTATCAAAATTAAAATTTATCAAGAAAACACGAAATAAACACAAAGTACAAGAATTTAGATGTAGATTGCCAGCATAAATCCGGCCAATTTTTTATCCTGAATATCCTGTAAATCCTGTCAAATAAAATTACAATTAATCGAGTTTTTGAAATGCTTCTTTACGACCGGTATATTTTTCTCTCATTTGTGGTTTCATTAGTTTTCCTGTCGGATTTCTGAGAACAGGATCGAAAATAACCTTTCGTGGGACCTTGTATGTAGCCAGTTTGGTTTTCGCAAATTCAATGATCTCTTCTTCCGTCATCGATTCACCTTCTCTAAGCTGAACAATTGCCAGGACAACTTCAACAAGACGTTCATCAGGGTATCCTATGCAGGCCACATCATTAATCTTTGGATGTTCCATTAAAGCGTCTTCAATTTCCACAGGAAAGATATTTTCTCCCCCGGAAGTCACCATATCCTTCATACGATCAACAATATAAAAGTATCCTTCTTCGTCGGTCTTAAGCAGGTCACCTGTATAAAGCCAGCCGTTCTTTAGTGTTTGTTCGGTCATCTCCGGATTGTTATAATACTCCTTCATCATGCGGTTGGTTTTCAGTAAAAGCTCACCCACTTCTCCGGCAGGAAGTTCTTTTCCCTCAAAATCGACAATCTTACCCTCTACTCCAAAGGTGGGTTTGCCGATGGAGCCCGGTTTTTTCAATACTTCATCGGGATAGAGATTAAAAGTTCCGCCGCCGCCGCCTTCGGTAATCCCGTAAATATTAGAAACATCGCAGGGAAGGGTATCCACAAGGCGTTTCATGACATCAAAGGGTACCGGTTGTGCCCCTATCTCCATATATTTCCAGCTGGAAAGATCATAATCAGACAGATTTATATCACCGCTGCTGATGCAGTTTAATATGGCAACAGCAATCGGTACTACAAAAAGAACATCAGTGCCTTTTTCTTCAGCTATAGCCTCAATTATCCATTTTGGTTCGCTGAATTCCCGTAAAATTGTACCGACAGCGCCCGTGGCATAAAAGGGAGCCCACAAAAACATTGTCCCGCTGTGATACAAGGGGAGATAAAAAACATAATTATCATTCTTCTCAACAAAATAAGTCATTCCATTGCCGATAGCAGTATTGTTAAGAGAATAATGGGTATGCAACACAGGCTTTGGAGCGCCTGTAGTACCGGAAGTGAACATCATGGCCAGGTAATGCTGGTCCTCCACATCTACCAGGGCTTCAGAAACGTCATCAGATGCCGCTATTGTTTTATAATCGATCATATCATCCGGTACCTGTTCGCCAACACAGATATACTTTTCAATAGTATTTAAATCATTTTGAACAGGCTGAACAACTGGAAGAAATTCAGAACCCATAATAAAGACTTTTGGACTGCATATTTTAGCAGCATAAAGAATATCAGGCCCGAGAAAGCGGAAATTCAGCGGTACTATAACAGCGCCGATCTTTATAATTCCGTAATAAGTGATAAGCCATTCAAGGGAATTATTCTGAAGGTGCATTACAAAGTCGCCGTCCTTAACTCCAAGTTCCTTTGAAAGATAATTTGCAGTTTTATTGATTTCATCATTAAACTGTCGCCATGTTAAAGTCCTTCTCTGGTTCTTTGAAGGAGTCCTTTCGATCAAACATGTTTTATCAGACAAATGGCGAGCATGGACCGTGGCGTATCTTGCATAGTTCATTTTTATTATCCCTCCTCTTAGGGTTCGCGCAAGGCTGTTCTGAACTCACAAATCAACTGTTCAGATTGATTGTAAACCTACAACCCCTGAACCTTGAACCCTGAACCCGTGAACGGTTACGTTTTTTTACCCGATTTTTAACACAATAGCACCGGCAGTATCTCCTGCCGCACAGCCGCCAAAGAGCAAATATCCGCCGCCTTCCATCGCTACCTCTTCAATTCCTTCTATAATACAGCGTCCGGCTGTGGGTCCCTGGGGGTGCCCGTAAATCAGGGAAGATCCATAGTTGTTAAATCCATTAACGTCTATATTAAACTCATTAGCAAGATAGATATCATTGGCGGAAAATGGATTATGAGTCTTGATGGCCTTAACGTCATTGATACCGATACCGGCTTTTTCAAGGGCCATTTTTGATGCCGGTACAACAGCCGCAGCCATAAACCCTTTTTTTGCCCTGGAATAACCATAAGAGATGACCTTGATTTCAATGCCTGGATCAGCACTGAGTTCTTTGGCTTTTTCACGGGTTGTTACCATAATACCACAGTTGCCATCTGCAGGGTGCGTCTGGGCACCAAATGTATGGACACCATCGACAAGTACAGGTCGTAGTTTGGCAAGTCCTTCTTTAGTGCTTTGGGTGATACCTTCGTCTTCTTCAAAAAGGACGGTCTTTTTTCTGGAAACTTTTATTTCTGCCGAAAACATGTATCGTTTCTGAAAAGCACGATCGTCAGCCAGTGCATCTGTATATTGTTCATAACGTCTCAATGCCACAGCGTCACACTCTTCCCTGGTAATGCCGCTTTCCTTTGCAACATTTTCCGCTGTCTGGATCATGGCTCCGCCCACTGAAGGATCTTTGCCGAAATGATCCATCATCCAGTTTTCAGATATAACTTGAGCGCCGGGGCCCATGGGATTGGGCCAGATTGTATGTGGACCGTTTGAACACCTGTCCACCATAAGACAATATGGGGTTTGATAAAGACCGGTTTCTACACCAACAGCGGCCTGGTAGATACAGGTAGTGGAAGTGCTGCATGCCTGCATAAGAGTCACACCCGGCATATGGCCTGCGCCCATCATGTTGGCTGCCCAGGTGCTGCCGTAAAAGAGATAAGGCTGGCCAATGGTAATGCCAAGGTAAAGAAAGTCAAACATCTTTGGGTCCCAGTTTTTTTCGGTAAACCACCTTTTGGCAGTATTTGCACCCAGTTCAATTGCATTGGCGTTAGCCAGGCTTCCCTGCCACCTGGCAAAGGGAGTGCTGTAATAACCTTTGTACGGAATAAAAGCTTTTGTTAACATTTGATTAATCTCCATTAAGTTTAAGTATATTTAAGTTGATGTTACTTGAATATCGAATGTCGAACAAGGAATTTCGAATGATGAAGTGTGGAATCGCTTTGCTCTGTCCTTTATATTATAAAAATGATAGAATACCTTACTTCGACATTCATGATTCCTTGTTCGATATTCTTCGGTTCAAAACACGTAAATAAAGTTGTATCTTTTCTAAAGGTTAAAGCGTTACTGTTTTCTATTCTCCAAAATCCTCCCTTAGCACGCGGTGAAGTATTTTGCCGGTTGGTGTTCTCGGCATTTCATCCTGTTTAATGAATTTAACTTTTTTTGGTCGCTTGTACCCTGCCAGCTTGTCTTTGCAATAGTCCATGACTGTTTTTTCATCGAGTTCGGCATTTGGTACTACAACAGCAACAACCTTTTCTCCCCACTTTTCATCAGGCAGGCTTATGACAGCAACATCAAAGACACCAGGATGACTGCCGATTACTTCTTCCACTTCGCTTGGGTAGACGTGTTCACCGCCTGTTATAATCATATTGTCTTTTCTGTCCACGATCGCAAAGAAACCGTCTTCATCGCGTCTGGCCATGTCACCTGCGGAAAACCACTCTCCACGAAAGGAACCGGCGGTTTTTTCCGGAAGCTTGTAGTATTCATCAAAGAGCATGGGCCCGCGCGAATACAGTTCTCCTACTTCACCAGTACCTACTTCATTTCCCTGTTCGTCAAAAAGTTTAACAAAATCCGTACCAAGATTTTCAAAACCTATGGAGCCCAGTTTTTTCATTTGGTATTCAGGCTTTAAAACCGTTACGATGCCTGCCTCTGTGGAGCCGTATCCTTCATAAAGCTCGACGCCGGAAAAGAAATCCATAATCGCCAGTTTCATACTCTTTCTGACAGGAGCAGAGGAGCAGAGAAGCTTTTTTATGGAACTGACGTCACGTTTTTTTCCTTCCTCGGAAGCATTGAGAATAATGTTGTAATGTGTCGGTATGAGGGAAATGAATGTAATCTTTTCTTTTTCCACAATCTCAAGAATTTCTTCAGCCCTGAAGGATTGTGCCGGATGAACATAAACCGTTGCACCGATATATGTAAAAGTGAATGTAAAAAAGGTAGAGTTAATATGGCAAAGGGGCATGACGTTCATGCATATATCATGTTCATTAAATCCAAAATCAGCTGCATTGATAAGATAAAATGAAATATGGGATTCATGGGAGCGTACAACTCCCTTGGGTTTTCCTGTGGTGCCGGATGTATATATTAAAATCCAGATGTCTTCCGGCTTCACAACAGCATCCGGTTCGCTGTCCTGGGAATTATCAATGAATGTCTCATATTCCAGGTATCCGGCTTTCTCTTCACCGACAACGATATAATTTTCCGGTTTTATATTCTTTAGTTTTGATTTTACAGGGTCAACGGTGGATGTGAACTGATCATGTACAATGAACGCCTTTGCATCCGAGTTGTTTGCTATATACTCAACATCAGTGCTGACCAGTCGAAAATTTATGGGCACTATGACAAGCCCGGTTTTTGCTGTAGCGAGATAAATTTCGATGATTTCAATGCTGTTTTCCATCAGCACCGCAACCTTGTCGCCTTTTATCAGGCCGAGGGAATAGAGGCTGTGAGCCAGCTTGTTAACACGAATGTTTTCTTCAGGATAGGTGTAACTTCTCTTATTGTCTTTTAGAGCTACAGTATTCGGAAATTTCTTGGCATTGACTTTAAAATTCTGACCCAGATTCATCCAGCAGGCCATATTTGTCTCCCTTCGGGTTGCGGGTTAGGTGATAGAATACCTTACTTCAATATTCATTATTCCTTGTTCGACCTGTCTGCGTGCAACGCACAGGCAGATATTCTGCGGTTCAAAACACATTGCAAAATTGATGAACTCGTAAAAAGTATTTTAACGCCGGATGGTGCCCGCAGGAAATGCCCTTGGGGTGCTAAGTAAAAAGGTTCATATACCCCCGCTAAAAATCAGCGGGATAAAAAGGCGTAGTGGTTTTTCAGGAACGAGGCTATACAGATAGCATGTCGAGTTCCTGAAAAACCGCTACAACGCAGTAGATGAGACTTTTGACGACGCCATCAAATACTGATTCTCGCATCCACAACGAACACTGAATCCTCATACGCAATAACAGGATTTAGATCCATCTCTTCAATATCATCAAGATCGCTGACCAACTGGGACAGGCGCTGTATTATTTCAACCAGGGCCTTTTGGTCCACACCTTTTTCACCCCTTACACCTTCAAGAAGAGGCGCCATCTTGATGGAAGATATCATATCACGTGCCTCGCTTGCAGAAACAGGTGTAATGTCAAAAACGACATCCTTGAAAACTTCAACATAAATACCACCCATTCCGAACATAATCAAGTGACCAAGCCCTTCTTCAGCTTTTGCGCCCAGAATTACTTCCAGTCCATCAGGCATATATTTCTGGATAAAGAACTTAAGATCATCTGCCGCCAGTTTCTTTTCCATTTCCATGACAACGGATTTAACAGCATCACCATCTTTTAAATTAACCGCCACACCGCCCATATCACTCTTATGAACGATGGTTTTCGAGTCGGCTTTAACAACAACAGGAAAACCTATTTCCGAAGCCGCTTTTTCAGCCTCTTCGACATTGCCTGCTATCCGCCAGTTTGCCAGGGGAATTTTGTAAGCTGCGAGAATATCGTAAACCTCGGTAGCCGAAAGAACATTTCGTCCGTCTCCTTTGGCCCTGGCTATAATTTCTTGTCCTTTTGTTTTATCGACATCTGAAAATGTGGTTACTTCTACTACTTCCCGGCTGCGGATTGTATCGTACCTGACAAGGGCGGTCATAGCCCTTGCTGCAACGCCGGGCAGGCTGAAGCACGGAACGCCGCCTTCCTGCAATATTTTTACTGTCTCGGTCCACTGGCGTTTGTCGGTCATCAAATTGCAAACGATCGGCTTTCGCTGCTGTTTGTTGACCTCTACAATCTCTTTCGCAATACTGTCCGTGTCCACAAAGAATGGTGTGACAAAGTTAACAAAAACGCAGTCGAAGTTATCATCATCCATCATGGCATCAAGGCACGCCCGGTAATGTCCTGCATTAGCGGTGGCCAAGACGTCAACGGGATTGCTGACAGTTGCTTCGGGGTATAATTTTTCCTTTAAAAGGCTTTTAGTTTTTTCAGAAAGGGGTGGCAGCTCAAGTCCGTCGGCAACGAGTATATCCGTAGCAATGACAGCGGGACCGCCGGTATTTGTAATAATACCCACGCGTTTACCTTTTGGAATCGGTTGGGTTGCAAAAGCCGCAGCAGCCTGGATAAGTTCACCCTCGTCCCTGAAAGTAAGGATGCCTGCTTTCTTAAATATAAGGTCTGTTGCGATATCTTCTTTTGCAAGTCCGCCTGTATGGGAAGCGGCTGCTTTGGCGCCTTCCTTGGTACGGCCGGCTTTCATGGCAAGAACAGGCTTTTTGGCTGCCACTTCTTTGGCAACTTCCATGAATGTTTCCGGGTCCCTGAGACCTTCCACATAGGTTACGATTACCCGTGTGCCTTCATCGTCACCAAGATACCGAATAATTTCCGGGATGGTAATATCACAGGCGTTTCCGTTGGAAGCATAAATCCGTGTTCCGATACCCATCTCGGAAAAGCCCTGGTGGATTACTTCAGCCACGCCGCCACTTAATGCGACTATGGATATAAATCCGACGTCAGGCTGTGTAAATGTAAAGTTGCAGTATGCCCTTATTGCAGGATCGGAGTTAATAATTCCCTGGCAGTTGGGGCCGAACACCCTGATGCCGTATTTTTTTGCACTGGCAAGGAAGTCCTTTTCTATTGCCTCGCCCTCGGGGCCGATTTCAGAAAAACCGCCTGAATTAATAATGATATTTTTAACACCTTTTTTACCGCAATCTTCTACTGCCTGGGGCACAAATTTTGCCGGGATCACCATATGTACAACGTCAATGCCGTCAGGGCATTCCATGATCGACTTGTAAGCCTTGATTCCTCTGACTTCATCCGCCTTTGGGTTGACAGGGTAAATGGGTCCTTTAAATTCGAAATCTACAAGATTTTTTATAACCCTGTTTCCGATTGAAAGGTCCTTTGTGGATGCACCGATAATTGCAACTGATTTCGGTCTGAATAAAGAGTCTAACATTTTATTTTCTCTCCTCTAATTGTTCAATAAAGGCTTCGACATTTGTTTTAGTCTGTTCATCGGAAAGACACCTTAGATCGTTCAAGTCACCGTCAATGGTTAAACTTGGTATGCCTGTCTCCTTTTCCAGGCGCTGGGGCATTCCGTACTGGCAGTTTGTATTATTAGGACATGTCCTGGCATCGTGATAGACGACCCCGTCGATTTTGAAAAAGTCGAGTTTTTCCTTTATATATTTTTCTTTGTATTCATCGGATCGTACTATGAAAAGCTCAGTATATGCCCTGGCCATGCTTTCAAAGGGTTTCTCCGGGTCTAAAGCGGAAAATATCCAGCTGCTGCAATAGGTAGATGCAATAACATTTGCATTAAGACCAGCGAACAGTTTCGAATGCATGCTCAACCTGCCCCAGACCGGCATGCCGTCCCAGTAAATTCTGAAACGTTCGTCTTCTATGGCGCCCTCGCCGTTCTGAACTCTTTCGTTAAGCTCTTCCAGAAGCAACTGATATGCATCCAGGGCTTCCTGGGTTCCTCTTGCCACAACAGCCGGGCCCATAAGTGTGGTGCCGTCAAAAAAGGTTAAAGGAGAAGGAGTTGCCGAGGCAGCAGCCAGGCACTTTTCCCACAGGTCCGAACATTCTCTGGAAAGCGCAACGGCATTTTTCAACTCATCCATATCGAGCTTTCTGCCGGCAACTTTTTCCAGCGGTTCAACTATATTTTCAAACTGTTTGGATATGGAAGTAATATGAGAGTCTGTCACATCTTTAACACCACGATATGTGTGAATTCCTACTATTGGTACATCAAACTTTTCAGCATACCAGCCGAACCAGTCCTGAACGTCCCGGCACTGGTTTGTATTAAAAACAAGCACGTCCGGCTTTGGCACGCCCTCAATTCCTTTAAATGCCTTGGCCAGAGGGGATACTCCTTCAATAAAGGCGCCGATATCGGCGGTAAGATATGAGCAGATTTCCGGTGAATAACCGAGCGCATTGGCAACAGGGATAAGGTCAGTAGCCATGCGTGTTGAACCCAACATGGCAGAGTGGGTTTCGGGAAAATAAGTCAAAAAACCAAGACCTCTTAATATCTCGGCAGGTCCTACGCTTGTACACCATGCGATCTTTTGTTTGCCGGATTTTGAGGCCTCGTCAAGTTCATAATAATAATCCGCCATAAATTTTCCTAAGTCCCTGGCGGTATTAAGCCTATTGATAACAATCTTTTTTTCTTCGGCCATAAAAATTCCTCCATTATTTAATGATGAATTCGTAAAAAATCGAATTCATCTGGTTTTAAGTTTTAAAATTTAGATTTAGACGGTTTCGTATAAAGTTCAAACTCCCCCGCTAAAAAGCAGCGGGACAAGAAGAGCGTGCAAGTTTTGTAATCATGAGGCGTACCTGTCGTACGTTGAATGATTGCAAAATGCAGCACAACGCCGAAGTTGGACTTTTTACGAAACCGTCTCTATTGCATACAACGCCGCTCCAACAGCACCGGTAAGCTGCGGATGTTCAGGAATTAAAATATTTCTTCCGATAAGCTCTTCGGCCATTTCGACCAGATAAGGATTATGCGCAACCACGCCGCCGGTCATGACAACCTTTTTTGTAAAGGAATCCATTTCTATAATCCTTTTGATTACAGAGAAAAAAAGTCCCTTTACAATATCCGGCACCTTTTTACCGTTCCTTATATTTTCCAGCACCTCTGTACCTGAAAAGACGGTACAATAGCTGCCCAGCTTAATCATATCATTTGACTTAGCTGCCAGGTCGTTCATTTCTTCCAGGGCTATATCGAGCCGCGGAGCCATCTCTTCAAGAAAGGCACCTGTTCCTGCAGCACACTTGCGATTCATCTTAAATCCTGTTCGCTGCCCGCCATCGCCAAGCTTAATTACTTTATTGTCCTGGCCGCCTATATCAATAATAGTAATAGCAAAAGGGTAATAAAAATAGCATCCCTTTGCATGGCAGCCGATTTCGGTTTTGCTTTCCTGTGCAAAGGAAACATTTTTTCTGCCATATCCGGTTGAAATCGCTTTAACTATATCCTCTTTTTTTGCACCTGCCATTTTCAGTGATATGGATAGACAACTATCGGCAGTAGCGGCAAAGTCAGTTCCGGATTTATCTATTGCATGACCGATGAGGTTTTTATCCGGATCAAGAACCGCGACTTTTGTCCTTGATGCTCCTACATCTGCACCCACGAAAATGCGTGTTGCGGGTTGCGCGTTGCGCGTTGCGGGTTGCGCGTTGCGGGTTGCGGGTTTATCGTTCATATATCACTTTTTATAATGATTTAGCCTTTGTATATTTGGTTTATTTCTTTCTTTGAATATCGAATACGTGTCTTGGCGTAGCATTTGCGAAGCCAGATCGAACAAGGAGTTTCGAATGATGAAGTATGGAATCGCTTTGCTCCGCCACAAAACCGGCGGACAAGTCTGCGCCTTTATTTTATTAAAATGATAGAATACCTTACTTCGACATTCATTATTCCTTATTCGGTATTCTGCGGATCAAAACATGCCCATGAAGTTGTTTTTTTAACAAAGCTAAGGTGTTGCAATTATATTACTTCTTAACAACTTCGTTTAAATTTCTATTTAGATTCCAGGCCCTTAACCAGCGCTTTCAGTGTAATATTATAAGGTGTCTCTACACCTGCCCGTATTCCGTATTCAACGAATTTTCCATTCATAAAATCGATTTCAGTCCTGCGATTATTCTCAATATCCATGAGCATGGAAGGTTTATGATTTCCCGCATTTCTCATGTATTCTATAGCGTGGGGATAATAATCCCATCCAAGATCGATCTCATTAGCCCTGGCAACCTTTGCACATTCTTTAACAAGAGCATCAACAAGCTGG
>JAUWMJ010000104.1 GCA_030613225.1 Desulfobacterales bacterium | reverse complement strand
CGGTACATGAAGAGACTGCAAAAGAGATGGCAAAAGGTGCGCAGCGTATTTCCGTGGCAACTTACGGCCTTTCAACAACAGGTATTGCAGGCCCGGATGGCGGAACTGAAAACAAACCTGTTGGAACAATCTGTATCGGTCTTGCAACACCTGACACTGTCCTGGCACATCGCTTTCTTTTTTCGTCTTTCAACCGCCTGATGAATAAAAAAATCTTCGCAATAACAGCTCTGGATCTTTTACGGAAAGACCTGTTAGACTTTAGCAAATAACCCATTTTTAAACCACAACCCTGCTTCACGAATAAACTCTTCCTGGTGTGTCTTATTACTCATCAAATGATCTCCGTTTTCCTGTATTATTAACTTTTTAGTATCCCCTGCTTTTTCGTATAGTTCAAGTGCATTGGAAAATGGAACCACCTGGTCGGCATCTCCGTGGAAAATGAGTATATTATTAATTCCTGAAAGCTTTCCTGATATGTCAAAGGAAAGTTTTATTTCATCATATTCTGCTTTATTTTTTTCAGCCGGTCTTTTTATCATGCGACTTCTCAGCGGTGCTGCACTGACAACCATAGAATCTATTTCAGTTGTGCCTGCCGCTGATATACATGCCGCTCCCCCCATGCTGCTCCCGAAGAGTCCTATCCTTCTGCCAATGTAGCCCTGGCCGCGAATTGTTTCAATAGCACTAAGAATATCGGTGCGCCTGCCATCAAGTGAAGTAACTTTATTAAAAATCCCTTCGCTTTTCCCGCAACCTCGATGGTCAAACCTGAAAAATGCAATGCCAAAATCGTTACATCTTCTTGCCAGTTCGATTTGTTTGGGAGCACTACCGCTACTCAAAAGACCGTGAGAACCTATAACAACGGGACCTTTCTCAACAGCCGGTATATGAAATATTCCCCTGAGCAGGAAATTATCGGACAAAAAACTTATTTTTTTACAGATTGATTTCATCTTTAGTTTGTCGTATTTAATAACATTCTGACAGGATAACAGGATGAATCCGTTCACAGGTTCAATGGTTCAATGGTTCACGGTTCAAAGGTTCACAGTTTACGTGAAAAACACAACCGTGAACCTCTGAACCGTGAACCCTTATAACAGGATAAACAAGATTTAAGAAAATGACAATTAAAAAAGGACAAATTATCGATCTTAAGGTCACAGATCTGGCCTTTGGCGGCAAAGGCATTGCGCACATTGATGGCTTTGCTGTTTTTATTGACCAGGCAGTACCATTAGATCTTGTATCAATTCGGATAATTAAGAAAAAGAAGAATTTCGCTAATGGTCGCATTCTAAAACTTCTTGAACCCTCACCATACAGGATAAATCCTCCCTGTGAGTTCAGCGGCTTTTGCGGAGGCTGCAAGTGGCAATTCTTAAAATATGATAAACAAATTTCCTACAAACAGCAGCATGTAGCTGATTCCCTCAAGCATATCGGCTTTGTCGAAAACGCAGTTGTTCACCCGACAATCCCTTCAGAACTGATTTTCGGTTACAGAAATAAAATGGAGTTTTCCTTAAGTGACAGAAGATGGCTTCTACCGGATGAAATGGGACTGGACGTGGAAGCAGGTTTTGCCATCGGACTTCATGTGCCCGGAACTTTTTATAAGGTTTTAGATATCAAGGAATGCCTCCTTCAGCCTGACCTTGGCAACTTAATTCTTGATGATGTCAGAAACTTCATAAAAAATTCCGACCTCCCTGTTTACGGACTTCGCAGCCATGTAGGATTCTGGCGTTTTCTTATGTTAAGGCATTCGGCTTTTTATGATCAATGGATGGTCAATATCATAACAGCCGACGAAAACAGGGAAGAAGTACAGCCCCTTGCTGATCTTTTGATTAAAAAATATCCGAAAATAGCATCTGTAATAAACAATATAACATCAAAACCAGCAGGTGTTGCCATCGGAGAGTATGAGATATATCTTGCAGGTTCATCCCATATAAAGGATAAAATAGGCCCATATGAGTTTGAGATATCAGCAAACTCTTTTTTCCAGACTAACACATTCGGAGCAAAGCGTTTATATGAAACTGTAAAAATGTTTGCAGAACTTACCGGCAAAGAAACCGTAGTAGATCTATACAGCGGCACAGGTACTATTCCGATTTGCATTTCAGATTCTGCAAAAGAGGTAATCGGAATCGAAATCATCGAAAGTGCTGTAAAGGATGCTGAAAACAACTGCGTAAATAATAATATTTCAAATTGCCATTTTATCTGTGGCAATATCATAAATTGTCTTGAGCAGATTACAAAGCGACCTGATGTTATGATTATAGATCCGCCCAGGTCGGGGATGCACAAAGATGTTGTCAAACAGGTTATTGATATGGCACCAGACAGAATTGTTTATGTTTCATGCAATCCTGCGACCTTGGCAAGGGATATTTTCATGATGAAAGATATATACCGTGTTATTGAGGTTCAACCTGTTGACATGTTTCCCCATACATATCATATAGAATCTGTAGCTAAACTAAAACGTAAGTCAGCTACCAGCTATTAACGCATTGCTTTTGTCCAATAAAAAAGCGTATTTTAACAAAATGTCGGGGTCTGAAGCTTGAAAAAACCTATGACAAAAACACCGACCGGTGAAATAATTAAAGTCCCAACCGATTACTGGGATAAGCTGAAAAAAAGAAATGTTAACAAGCTATGTAACCTTTCCCTTGCACATGTTTACCCTCCGGAAGGTCTTCTTCTTCATTTTTTAAATAAAGACATATTCCTTGACATGGAAAATCGATCTATTCATCGTCTAAACGTTAACAAACGTGAAAAGATTGAAAACCCCTTCCTGGAACTTATTATGCTGGTATATCTGCTTAACGTATCCTCTGATAACCCGAACCAGGATATAATAAGTGTCCGCGACCTCAAAAACGCCCAGTTTTTCCAAGGACCACATGAGCTTCAAACAGCTCTCCTCCTGAACCTTTATGGGAATAATCTTGAAGGGTTTAAATCTGCGGCGGAAAGTCTTGGCGGAAAATCTCTCGATATGGCTGACGCAGCATATATGCTGCTCCCTTTTCCCAAAATCCCCCTCTATTACCTGTTATGGGGAGGCGATGATGAATTTGAACCTAACCTTTCAATTCTCTTTGACAGATCCATCGAGAAACACCTGGCAGCAGACGCAATCTGGGGGCTTGTAAATCTTGTTTCTAATTACCTCCTTTCGGGAGGCTGATGTTTCGTTTATCCGAGTTAAGTGCTTTATTTTACACGCTGTCCTTTGCTTGTTGTCAGTTGACTATTTGGTAACAGCTTGTTGACAACACTCGCTTGTGTAGTTAATTTCAATGTTCTATAAAAACAAATTGAATTTTCAAGAAGGGAGACTTATAGATGTTATTAAGTGAAATGAAAGAAGGCCAGACCGCAATAATTGACAGTATTGGCGGAAACAGCGCATTACGCAGGCGAATACTTGAAATGGGCATTTTAAAAGGTACTGAAATATATGTGGAAAAATATGCTCCTTTGAAAGACCCCCTAGAACTTATAGTAAAAGGGTGCCACATATCGTTCAGGGTTGAAGAAGCCGCCAACATCACGGTTGACTTAAAATAGGCAAATTAAAAAATCCACACCCGTCGACGATCCCGTCAAGCGGGGAAAGATGTGGCATTGATTTACCATTAAAAGGAGCTGTCACTATGTTTAAAGTGACTAAAGTGTCTAAAGTGAGCTAAAGTGACTAAAGTTAAGGAATTCTGTCTATTTTATTTTTAAAAAAAGATGAAGCAGGGCGACACCACAACTTTAGGCATTTTAGGCACTTTAGATCACTTTAGATACTCTTATTTACACAATTATCTATGATCACGCTCAAAGGACAAAGGACGTGGTTTAAAAATTGAATGGATTTACCTTTATGTCCGGTTTATTGACGATGCAAAATATCCTGCACCAAACCCATTATCAATATTAACTACAGCAACATTTGAACTGCAACTATTTAACATTGCGAACAAGGCAGTTAACCCTCCGAGACTGACTCCATAACCGACACTGGTTGGGACAGCTATAACCGGTTTCGATACCATTCCTGCAACTACGCTGGGAAGGGCTCCTTCCATTCCTGCAACAACAATAAGAACAGAAGCATCGTTGATCTTCTTTTGATAATTAAAAAGTCTGTGAATACCGGCCACTCCCACATCGAAAACAGCTTCTACCTGGTTTCCCATATTTTCTGCAGTCAGGTATGCCTCTTTTGCAACTGGAATATCAGATGTTCCTGCTGATAGTATTAGAATTTTCCCCTTTCCCTGCATCGGAATTTTGTTTTTCTTAAAAACGATCATTCTGGCATCTTCATGATACTCGATATCAGGAAAGTGTGATTTGATTTTAGTCGCCTTATTCCGGCTGACCCTGGTAACAAGAACAATGTTTTCCTGCTTAAGTATCTTTTCAATTATTATGATAATTTGTTCTGCTGTCTTTCCCTGGCCGAAGATGACTTCAGGAAAACCTTTACGAAGAGATCTGTTGTGATCTATTTGAGCAAAGTTAATGTTTTCAAATGAAATATGCCGGAGAGATTTGGCTGCATCATCAACAGATGTCTTGCCTGTGGCAACTAAATGAAGGAGTCTATGTAAAGATTCTGAGTTCATAGTAATGTATAGGCTTTATGGAGCAGCCCTTCGGGCTTTGAGGAGCGCCAATGCGTGGCTTGAAGAGCAGCCCTTCGGGCTTTAAAGAGTGGCCTTTTCGGCCTTGAGTTTTTGCCTCAAGCGACCCGTCTTCGCCTTTGGCTACGCCGCGCCAGGGAGCGATCTTCAAACGTAGTGCTCCTCAAGCAAAGCGGTCATTGAGCGAAGCGATTCTATCATAGATCCTTTTCAATAATTTTTCCGGGTTTTTCCGGGGTGTTTTTAACTGGTGGTTTTACAGGAGAAACGGGCTTTGATGAGTTTTGAAATTTTTTCCCGGATAAATTCAGTCTTTTATCAAATTCTTTTAACTGTTTTTGCATTAAGAGTAACTTTTTTTCGAGCTCTTTTTTTGTCTGATTTAACTCTTGCTGTTGATTTTCCTCTTGCTTTTTTAATTGATTATCAAGAAATATTCGATTTATTTTTTTTTGAGAGGAAAGGCTTGAAATATCGGCACTTAAATTGACAAGATCCTTTTTTATGGCATTTTGTTCAGCGGTTAGCCCTGTCATCTTCCCGGAAAAAATAATGTCAAGGCTATCTAATTTTGTTGAAAAATTATTTATTTCTTTTTTCAGAATATCCTGATCTTTCTTATCTGCTTTAGAAGAGACTATTTTTTTATTCTTGTTTTCCGCCCTGTAAATTCTGAATTTCAATGATGATAATTTTTTTTCATAAGAGGAAATATTTGAGGCAAGTGACTCTTCGATTTCTGAAAGTTGTGATGAAAGCTTGTTTAGTCTTGTATTAAAATCCTTTGACATGCTTTGGATATTCATTGTACCAGTGCTTTGATTGGCAGTGACCTTGTTTCGCAAGTCAAAATAGACCAAAAGAAGAAGAATGCATATAAAACAAGGTATTAAAATGGCGATGATTGTGACACGTTTGCTTAATTTTTCAAGACGAAGATTTTTAATTTCATCCTGAAAAACAGCATCAGGGCTTTCTTCATCAATACGGATTTGAAATTCTTTAGATCTTTCTTCTGACATTTTTAACTATTCCCATTCTATTGTACTGGGCGGTTTTGAACTGATATCATAAACTACCCTGTTTACACCATTTACCTCATTTATTATCCTGTTTGATATCCTGCTGAGAAATTTGTGAGGCAACCTTGCCCAATCTGCCGTCATTGCATCTTTACTGGTAACAGCCCTGATCGCCACGATGTTTTCATAGGTTCGCATGTCTCCCATTACACCAACGCTTTTAAGGGGCAAAAGGACAGCAAATGATTGCCATAATTTATTGTAATAGCCGGCCTTCTTTATTTCGTCAAGCAGGAGATCATCTACATCGCGCAAAATAGAAAGATGTTTTTTTGTAACTTTTCCAACAATTCTGATTGCAAGGCCAGGCCCCGGAAAAGGCTGGCGCCGGATCAATTCTTCGTCAAGACCGAGTTCGCTGCCCAGAAGGCGTACTTCATCCTTAAACAGGTATTTTAAAGGTTCCACAAGTTTCAATTTCATTTTTCGTGGAAGACCACCTACGTTATGGTGGGATTTTATTACAGAAGTAGGACCGCCAAAAGCAGATATTGATTCAATAACATCGGGGTATAGTGTTCCCTGAGCTAAAAATTCAGCATTTTTTATTTTTTTTGCCTCGGCTTCAAAAACCTCCATAAAGATTTTCCCGATAATCTTGCGCTTTTTTTCCGGGTCGATGATATTCGCAAGTGGTTTTAAAAATTTATTTTTTGCGCTTACAAACCTGATGTTAATTTGAAGATTCTGTTTTAAAGTCTTTTTCAGTTTGTCTGCTTCATTCTTTCTAAGCAAACCGTTATCTACAAATATACAGGTAAGGTTTTTCCCGACAGCACGATGAAGGAGCAAGGCTGTGACAGAGGAATCAACACCGCCACTTAAGCCGAGTATAACCTTTTTATCCTTTACAGTTTCCTTTATTTGAGAAACAGCATCCCTTGCAAAAGATTTCATGGTCCAGGAGCGCTTGCATCCGCATATTTCAAAAAGAAAATTTCGAATAATTGTTTTACCCTGAGTAGTGTGTTCAACTTCGGGATGGAATTGCAGACCATAAAGCTTTTTTTTCTTATGTTCAATTGCAGCAACTTTAGTGTTTAAAGTGGAAGCCGTTATTTTGAAACTGCCGGGCAATTTTTCAATTGAATCACCATGGCTCATCCAGCACTTTGCCGGTGTATTGACCTTGGTAAAAAGATCTCCCCTATATTTAATATTAAATTCTGCAAAGCCATACTCACGTTTTTCAGCCCTTTTAACAATTCCACCCATGGAACCTATCATAAACTGCATGCCGTAGCAGATTCCGAGTATGGGAATTTTCATATTAAATATTTCTGTATCTATTTTCGGGCTTTGTTTTTCATAAATACTTGATGGGCCTCCTGATAGTATAATACCTTCAGGATTAAGCGATTTAATGTAATCTATTGTAATATCAGGAGGTTCAATCTGACAGTAAACATGGAATTCTCGCACACGGCGTGAAATGAGCTGGTTATATTGCGATCCAAAGTCAATGATTAAAATCATAGTTATCCTTAAAAAAATGTAACTACCCAGTTTAAAGTTCCAGGGTTCACGGTTTAGTACCTTAAAAGTTATTTTTTTGCATTTGGTGTCAAAAAAATTGGATTGAAATATTTTCACCGTCTCCAAATGATTGAAGATTGTCGATTGAAGATTGACTATTTAAGGTCCGCTTCCGGCGGATCAATTTTAAAAAAATGACAGAGCGAAGCGACATCCACAAATATTCAATCTTCAATAATCAATAGTCAATTAGGTTCCGGTTTATCCGGGTTAGGGTTAAACAGATGAGTTGATAGCTGTTAAACTGATAAACTATGAGTTGCCTGAGCTCATCATGTCATTCAGGATACACCCAACCGTGAACTGTGAACCCTGAACCTCACAACCTGAGTAATTACAAAAGATTTTCAAAACGGTTTGTTAAAACAGGCTGAATATGTTAGAGACAGCGCAAAATGTCAACTGAATTCTTATTTACTGAATGCGGTTTCAGGTAGAAATGGAAAATATAATTACACAGATTTATGAAGTGCAGACACCTGCCGAGGCAAAACAGCTTATCGAACTTGGTGTAGATCATATAGGCAGTGTTATTGTTTCTGAAGATAACTGGAAAGTTCCGGTAATTAAGGAAACAATAGAAAATATAAAAGAGACGAATTCCAAAAGCAGTTTGATACCATTGTTTAAAAAACCGGAAATAATATTTAAAGTACTCGATTATTACAGACCGGATATTGTTCATTTTTGTGATGATCTTTCAAATCATAACAATGCTAATGAAAACTATGAAGACCTGTTGCATTTGCAAAAAAATGTGAAAGAAAAATTTCCTGAAGTCAAAATCATGCGGTCTATTCCAATCGCACAGTCAGGCAGGACGGAAACTGTAAATACTATTAAACTGGCTCGAATATTCGAGCCTGCAAGCGATTTTTTTCTTACTGATACATTAATAAAAGCAAAATCAAACGTATCTACTGACCAGCAACCTGTAAACGGATTTATAGGAATTACCGGGAAAACCTGTGACTGGGATATGGCACGTAAACTTGTTAACTCGAGTAACATACCGGTAATTTTAGCCGGTGGGATATCACCTGATAATGTTTTTGATGGTATTGCTTATGTTAGACCTGCAGGTGTTGATAGTTGCACAGCAACTAACGCTAAAGATGAAAACGGGGATTTGATAAGGTTTAAAAAGGATTTCGAGAAAATAAAGCGCTTTGTTAAAGAGGTGCGTCGTGCTGAAAAAGTGACTAAAGTGAGCTAAAGTGACTAAAGT
>JAUWMJ010000123.1 GCA_030613225.1 Desulfobacterales bacterium | reverse complement strand
CCTTGAAGGTTCGAATACGGATTCGAGAGATGTCCTGATGTAAGATGAGGTTTTCCCGGCTTATTTTCAATGCTCCAGCGACGGCTGGCTGTGCCCATCGACAGACGGCATAAGGCTTGAAATAAAGATTCATTATTTCGTATCGACGCCCGAGATTTTCAATCCATTCTTGATTGGGCGTTTCGTTAAAGAGGGGCTGGATGCCGGTGAATCCGCCACTGGCCATTAAGACAGACGTCATGGCCACCATCGCTCCCCAGCCGATGCTGTCTTTTCCCATAGAAGGCGTTGCGATCCCTTTCATCATGGGTGCAATAGGTGCGTGATATTCCGCCGTCCCCATGGCATGGCACAGTGTTTCGGTATTCAAGCCGAGAAGCTTACCTGCTGCGGCCGCACCTGAAACCGCGCCCCAGCTGCCGGAGGAGTGATAAGTTTTATAAAGGGCATGGCGGATTAAGCCGGCCCGAATACCGATTTCGTAACCAATAATCAATGCTGTCAGAAGTTGAGTTCCTGAACAGCTGGGAACAACTTCACCGGAAGCCAGGATTACAGGGAGAATGCAGGCGCCGGGATGCCCCTTAACCAGCCGATAGCCGTCATCAATATCTAAGGCATTGCCGGCAAATCCGTTAGCCAGTGCAGCGCCTGAAGCAGAAGTCCGTTTACCGTGAACTAAAATGGTGGCCTGGTTTCCGCTGAACTGTTCTGCCCCAATTCGGGCCATGATTGCTCCTGCCGGTGTTTCCATGCCAGCCAACATTGCCCCAAGTGTATCCATCAGGCACCGCTTTGACTGATGTTGAACCTCAGAAGGAAGATCGCTCCAATCTGTCTCAAATATGAACCGGATGGCATATTCGGTCAAATTCATCGGCAGGTTTTTTGCCTCCTTGACAGCCTTTTTAAAGCCTGTTGATTTTAATATCTATATCTTTAATGAACTGAAATATAGTCTATGTCAAACGAAAACTATACTATTGAAAATATTATTTTGCTATAATGAAATCAATACGATAACATCGCTTACTTGTAATTTTTTACGCTCCGTGTTAAGTTTTAATCATAACAATTTAGTGCTTTGAAAAGTATGATTAAAGCCCTTCGGTCTTCAAATTGAAAATTCATGAAAATTCTAACTGTTAGTGACAAAATCGAAAAATCTTTTTTCAAAGAACACCTGTTCAAGGAAAAGTGTCGGAACATCGATTTAATCCTTGCCTGCGGAGACCTTCCTCCTTATTATCTTGAATATCTGCTGAACGGACTTAATGTTCCTCTTTTTTATGTACCGGGAAATCATGATGAGACGCCCGAGAACCTACTTGCTCAGAAAAAGCCTTTTGCCAGGGGATGTCGCAACCTCCACTGTAAAATTATTGAACATAAGGGGCTTCTTATAGGGGGAATAGGTGGTTCGATGCGGTATAAAAAGGGAAGATATCTCTTCAGCGAAGTGCAGATGAAAAGAAAGGTAAAAGGTATGGCGACCCGGTTGCTCCTTAATAAGAGAAAATTCGGACGCTATATCGACATTTTAATTGCGCACTCGCCGCCTTTTGGTATCCATGACGAAAGCGATCTTCCTCACCAGGGGTTTAAAGCTTTTTTGCATTTTATCGAAACATATAAACCTGCTTATTTTGTCCACGGGCATACAATGCTAAAAAACGGACAACATATAACCCGTTATCAATCAACGACTATCTTAAATACAAATAATTGGTGGATTTGGGATATATAAAATGACGCTATTCGATGACGAAACTACCAGGCGGGCCAACCGGAAACAACAATTTGATGATAATTTTACGCGTGCGATACAAAAAGCCTTTATGGAGGATTTGAAGGGTTTTCTTAAACGGAGTTCCCGCAGACTTCTTCCCTTTGAGGAAGTTAAAGACAAACTTGAGATATGGTTTGCCGAAGATCTTGGCATACAAAATGTTCCCATAGAGAGCATTGTCGGAAGCGAAGGCCGATACCGCGCGTTTACGCGAAGTTTTTTGCCTCTTCAGGAAGATCTGCGTGACCGCTGGAAAAAGATAGATCAGGTCAGGGAATCCAGGCAGTATCTCCCACCTGTCGACCTTTATAAGGTAAGCAATGCGTATTTTGTTAAAGACGGGCATCACAGAATTTCGGTAGCGCGGGTCAAAGGCAACAAATATATCGAAGCCAGGGTGTACGAATATCAGTGCGATGTTCCCCTGGATAAGGAGTCTGATCTTGAAAAGCTGGCTATTCAGGAAAATTACCACCGCTTTCTGAAGGAGACAGGTCTCAGTAAAAGCCGCCCCGACCATAATCTGCAGATGACAAGGCTCGGAGGTTATTCCATATTGATGGAGCACATAGAGAACCACAAATACTATCTTGAAAAAAAGGAAAAAGAGGATGTAACATTTCACGATGCCGCTGCTTCATGGTTTGATAGAATTTATTCCCCGCTGGCGGAGGTTATCCGCAGCAATCGCATTATGAAGCAGTTTCCCCACAGAACGGAGACGGATTTTTATGTTTGGGTTGTTAAATACGGACGTAAGCTGAGACAAAAGTTGATAAAGTATGCGCCTGTTTATAACAATCAGGATGATGACAATCCTGATGATGAAAACCCGGCAGATGCGGTGGAAGCATATGCGAAAAAATACGACAGTATTTTCCGAAAAATAATTGGTGCATTCAGGCGTTTTTTCGGTCTTGTAAAATATTGAAAAAAGTACGGCGGGAATGCATCGTTAGCAATTTCCCGCCGTGCTCTTTACTACAGATAATATTAATTTTTTATTTTTTCTTCTTAATGATAAGACCCACACCTTGCAGCCAGCTCTTTGCAACCCATTCAGGTTTTTCTCCGTTGACATTTACTCTGTAATTAAGCCTTGTCATGGTTGCAGTATCAAGAGATGCTCCAATCTCGCCCAAGATAAATTTAATCTCCGGATATTGTTTTAATACCGCCTTCCTAATCACAGGAGCAGGATTGTAAATCGGAAAATAGCTTTTATCATCCTCTAAGACTATCTGGTTATATTCCTTGATCTCTCCGTCTGTCGCAAAGGCCATACCGCACATAGCCTGTCCATCTCGCACAGCCTTTTTGCAAAGAGGTGTTTCCATCTTTTTAACATCGGCGTCAGGGATATCTTTACCGAATTTGAGCCCGTAATATCCCATCATTCCTTTGAAACCATCAGCTCTTGAGTAGAATTCGGTGTTTACCGCCACCGTCATCTTGCCGGGGTTTTTCTTTGTCCAGGCAGCCCAATCAGAAAGGGTATTAATCCCTAATTCATCAGCTTTTTTTGCAGACATTACGATTGCATAGGTGTTATTAAATTTTGCAGGCGCCAGCCATACCAGACCGTTTTTGGCATCAATCGCTTTGACCTTTTCATAAAGCCCCATTGGATCACGTACTGTTTCCTTTTTCTTGAAAAACGTCAACCACGCGGTTCCTGTATATTCCATGTATAGATCGATCTGGCCTTGCATCAGTGCTTCTCGGTTGACGTTGGTTCCACCAAGAGATGTTCTGTCTTTAACCGGAATGCCCCTGTCTTTTAAAAGATTAACCATAATTTTTCCCAGAATAACCTGCTCGGTAAAACCTTTAGATGCAACATTAACCGGGCCGCCGGCTAAAACAGTTAAGGGTAAAGTCAAAAAACATAATGCCACCAGCAAAACAAAATACTTTTTCATAAGATCTCCTCCTTTTTTTAATGGTTATTAATAGCAAATATCGTACAACGGATAACTAATAAAATAGCCGGATTACGCTTCTTGATACTCCCCTGCCTGAATTCCTTCACTGACAACTATTCTCTCCAGCCTGGCAAGCAAAGCATCAAATAACATGGCGATCAGGGCCACCGGAACTGCACCTGCCATCATAATCCCCATTTCCATCAGGGCAATACCCGTAAAGATCCAAAAGCCGAGACCTCCTCCCCCAATAAGACAGGCCAGAGGGGCAGAGCCTACAATAATGGCTGTCGCTGTCCTGATTCCCCCCATGATAACCGGCAATGCGTTGGGAATTTCTATCCTGAACAGGATTTGATTCGAGGTCATTCCCATGCCGGTTGCCGCTTCAATAACATCCTTGCTTACGGACTGGATGCCTGCAACCGTATTTCGAACAATAGGAGCGACTGCGTGAAAGAAAAGGGCAATCAGGGCAGGAACAACACCGATCCCGGAAAGTCCCACTAAAGGCAAAAAAGCATATGCCAGGGCAATGACTCCTAAAGAAGGAACACTTTGCCAGACATTTACTATTGCCATAATGGCAGAGCCAAATCGTTCAAAGCCCTTTCTTGTCATAATTATTCCAAGGCTCACACCAATACTTGCAGCAGTTGCCATACTTACAATAACCAGGAAAAAGTGCTCAAGAGTCAGCCGGAAAAACTCAGATAGATTTTTCGTCGTATATTCTAACGCACCGTAATATTGGTAAAGCAAGAGAACAATTATGGCAGTTGCCGCCATAACTCCAAATTTTTTAATAAATGGATAAAACAACCTGATTTGCATAATCTATTTCCTCAAAATTTCTTTTATGCCATCTTCCGTCAAAATACCGAGAACCTTTTTATCTTCATCCACCACTATAATATATCCCAGCTCATGGGTGAATATCTCGGAAAGACCATCCTTCAGGCTGGAAGAGGCCGGCAAAAAGGCATCTGTAGATCGTGTTACGTCTTCCACCTCGTCCGCCTTTTTACTTAGGGCTTCTATGTCTACATAACCTATCAAACGGTTTTCATTATCTACCACAATAAGATGATCCGCCTTGAGTTCCCCAAGCATTGATTTTGCCTTTTCCGGTGATTCATCCTTCATGACTACAGGAGGAGCCGGTCTCATGGCGGCCTTAACTTTAAGAAGATTGAGCCGTTTTAAAGTGCGGTCACCTCCCACAAAATCTTTGACAAACTCATTTACAGGTTGGGTAAGCAATTCTTCAGGAGAGGCAAACTGAACAAGCTTTCCATCTTTTAAAAGACATATCTTGTCGCCCATCTTAATGGCCTCATCAATATCGTGGGTGACAAAGACAATAGTCTTTTTTACTTTCTCCTGAATCTTTAGAAATTCATCCTGGAGATGTTCCCTGTTGATTGGATCAATGGCCCCAAACGGCTCGTCCATTAACATTATCGGCGGATCAGCGGCCATAGCTCGCGCAACTCCGATGCGCTGCTGCTGGCCACCTGAAAGCTCTTTTGGATACCGATCTATAAATTCTCCAGGAGGAAGGTTAATCAGCTCAAGCAGGCTTTCTGTTTTTTCAGTAATCCGGTCGTGATCCCAGCCCTTTAATTTCGGTATTGTGGCGATATTTTCCCCAATAGTCATATTGGGAAATAGACCGATATTTTGGATCACATAACCTATACTGCGCCGCAATTCGATGGTATCCATTCGGTTGATATTCTGATCATCAATCAGGATTTTACCGCTGGTTATAGGAATCAGTCTGTTTACCATTTTCATTGCTGTGGTCTTGCCACAGCCGGATGGCCCGACTAAGGTACAGATTTCTCCCTCTTCCAGGTTAAATGAGAGACTATCCACAGCTTTAATATGTTCGGCGCCCGGGTAGATCTTCGTCACTTCCTGAAAACTTAGCATAATGCCCATGATTCACTCCTCTAAATAAAAATACAGGAGCACTACCGATTTGTTAAAATGGTTCTCACCCATTAAATTATTTATTTTTAAGCGAAAACCTCGCAATCGGGTTTCGGGTGTCAGGTTTCAGGTGTCAGCAGTAAGAAACGAATTAGCTGACACCTGAACACTGAAACCTGAAACCAAAAAGTCTTGGAAAGTTATTAACAAACTGGTAATGCACCCAAGATAGGTATCTATTCGGGGGGTATCGAGTATTAGGGGTTAACATCTTAATTCCAGAGAATGAAGCTATCACAAAGAACAGGGGAAAAGACATGAAAGCACTGTTTCTTAAACAACCTGTTCCAATCATATTAGTATTGATTGTAACGCTGCTGTTCGGTTCCTATTTATATGCCACAGCAAAGAAAAAAGTTCTCGATGATGAGGCCCGGAAATCAGCCCCCGGCAGATTCATTAAGTTATCAAAGGGCGTTATCCATTTTGAAATAACCGGCCGGCAAAAGAGTCAGGCTGTTGTGTTAATTAATGGTTTTGCGACTCCGTATTTTATTTGGGATAACAATTATGACGAACTCGTGAATGCCGGATTCCGGGTGCTCAGATATGACCATTGCGGAAGGGGGTTTTCCGACAGGCCCGATGTGGTCTATAATAAAGATTTGTATGATCAGCTATTGATCGAGCTTCTGCAAAAGCTAAAGATTAAGCTGCCGGTTCATCTTGTAGGACTTTCTATGGGTGGCGCAATTGCAGTCACCTTTGCAGACCGTCACCCTGAAATGGTATCAAAAATTTGCCTCATTGCTCCTGCAGGTTTTCCCTTTAAGAAGCCTTTGACTTTAAAACTGACACTAACTCCGATAATAGGTGACTATATTATGACGATGGCAGGTGATCAGGTGGTGCTTGCTGGAATTAAAAAAGCATTTGTTCATCCTGGAAAATTGCTCGGGTTTGAAGATAAATTTAAGGTACAAATGAAATATAGAGATTTCAAGCGGGCACTGCTTTCTACAATGAGATATATGTATATGAACAGTTTGGGCGAAACCTACCAACGAGTCGGCAAACAAGAAAATCCGGTACTGCTCATATGGGGCAGTAAAGATCAGATACTACCCTTTACAAACAGCAAAAAGGTAAAAAAGGTTATGCCTCATGTTGAGTTACATGCAATTGAAGGTGCCGGGCACAACCTTCACTATGAAAATCCTGAAATTATAAATCCAATAATCCATAAATTTCTTATGCGCCGCCAAGCAAATAAAAGGTAAGTGGTAAAGTTTTGGGATATTCTATTTTTTTTATGAGTAGGCTGCTTGAGCAACAGCAGTGTCTTCTGTAAATAAAGTAGAGAGAAATTATCTAACTGGATGTATTTCTGAGTACCTTGAGTAGTTAATGAATCATTAAATTCCGGTCATTATTTGTATGTCTTTTGAGAGCCTGAAGAACACGCTGGTGTATTTTTTACCGGTCCCCATTTCCATTGATGGCAAAGGCGGATAATCAGGCCGAATGGTTTTGTGCATATTTCTTATGCAAATCTTAGCACCAAATTAATTGCTGCATTAATACAATGCATAGATTACTATGAGATTGCAAACTGCATATAAGAAGTTGCTTTCTTGGTAACTTCTCAATAAGTCCGGGCACCAGTTACTGGATTCCGGCTTTTGTACTAGGATACAAGCAGAACCTGAGGCAACTGGCCGCGCACATTACCCTCATGAACTGGGACGATTTTATTATGGACAGGCTGGAGAGACTTCAGGGCCCTATTCCCATTTAAGATTTGTATCCTACAAAAGCACAATATTTATCGCCTGGAATAAGATTTATTGCCAAATTTCGTTCAAAGCTTGCGGAGGCCAATTGCTGCTGCATCTCGTCTTTATACGGCAGCCTTCCCCAGCTCTTTGTCGTAGCATGAATCAGGTTAACCACTTCAAACTCAATACCACCATTCATACATCCTGTGGTCAGCAGAATTCGACCATTCGGCTTTAGAAGGCTCCCCAGATATTTGACAGTTCAATGCGCTCTTCCACTGGAAAATAGTATATATTATTTTAAGCGTTCACAGGCACCGCAAAATAAGCGCCACTCCTTCTTCATACATGCGCAAAGCAGAGCTTCCCTCGGATTTGATATAAGTCTTTATCAGGAACATAATATAAATCGAAAAAAGTAGTTCCGTCATATGGTCGACATCGACCTCATAAAATCTGC
>JAUWMJ010000121.1 GCA_030613225.1 Desulfobacterales bacterium | reverse complement strand
TGTTCAGTGAACTTTTCCACAAGGATTTTAAATGAACCGTCTGCTACATCAAACTGGTATCCTTCCTGTTCCATATCCTTTATTTTAGATACTATTTTATTACTGTCATGACCATTACCACCAAGGTTAATTCCGAGCTCCTTGGCCTTGTATTCTACATTACTTCTGCCTGAAAGATCAGAGATAAGAACCCGTCTCATATTTCCGACAAGTTCAGGGTCTATATGTTCATACGCTTTGGGCACTTTCATGATAGCGCTCACATGGATACCACCTTTGTGGGCAAAGGCACTTTTTCCAACAAATGGCCTGCTGTTTAACGGAATCATATTAGCGGTTTCGCTGACGAACCTGGAGAGTTTTCTTACTTTTTCGAGATTTTCCATTGAAATGCTCGGCAGATTCATTTTTAAACTGAGAATCGGAATGATTGAGGTAAGGTCGGCATTCCCGCATCTTTCTCCGTAGCCATTGATTGTACCTTGTACCATAACAGCGCCGGCCTTTATTGCAATTATGGAATTTGCAACAGCCAGTCCGCTGTCGTTATGGGTATGGATTCCGATTTTAACCGGCAGGGCATTAGTTTTGCCTGTGTATTTTTCGTTTAGAGTATTTTTTACATGGCTCATAACAGATTCGATATCAAAGGGCAGGGTGCCACCATTTGTATCACACAGCACAATGAAATCCGCACCTGAGTCAATGGCGGAAAACAGGGTTTGCATTGCATAATCTTTGCTTTTCTTAAACCCGTCGAAAAAATGTTCTGCGTCGTAAATGACTTCTTTATTATTTGTTTTCAGGTACTCAACGGAATCACGTATCATTGCAAGGTTTTCTTCAAGGGTGTTGTTCATGACCTGCATTACATGGAGATCCCAGCTTTTTCCGAATATGGTAACAACCGGTGTGCCGCTTTCAAGAAGTGCTGCAATATTATGATCTTTTTTTACATCAATGCCGGGCCTGCGTGTTGAACCGAATGCAACCAAACGGGCATTTTTAAATTTCATATTTTTTGCAAGATTAAAAAATTTCTTATCCCTTGGGTTGGAACCAGGCCAGCCGCCTTCGATATAATGCATCCCTGCATCATCAAGTCTCTTTGCAATCTTGATTTTCTCTTCAGCAGTGAAACTGATATTTTCACCCTGGGTTCCGTCTCTAAGCGTGGTATCATATAGCAGGATAGGTGACATCACTTTTTCTCCCTTCTTCGCCTGCGGCTACGCAGGGCAGGCCCTTCTTCCGGCTTCGACTAAATTACTTCGTAATTTATTAGCTCATAGCTCAAAGCTGATCCGGCGTCGCCTCCGGCTTCAGGCTACGCTTTTCAAGCTTCGCCCCGACAAGATGCCGTGACAAGTAGCTCATAGCCTGAAGGATTCAATCCTTTAACTATGAGCTATCAGCTATCAGCTATGAGCTATGAGCTATGAGCTATCAGCTCTTTACTTTCTGTTTTCAGGTCTTAAAGAACGCACTGTAGCACCGGTTTGCCACATTTCTGAATTCTTTATTTCATCCAGTTCCTTTTGCAGCTTTTCCCGATAATCAGGTGCACTGTTTGCTTCAAGGACTCGCCTGGTTTCTTTTCCTGACACAACATTTTCATACAGTGTATCAAAAACCGGAGCTACAGCATCTCTGAATTTAGGAGCCCAATCCAGGGCGCCCCTCTGTGCTGTCGTGCTGCAGTTTCCAAACATCCAGTCCATTCCGTTTTGTGCTACAAGCCTGATAAGACTCTGGGTAAGTTCTTCAACCGTTTCATTAAAGGACTCACTGGGACTGTGGCCGTTTTTTCGTAAAACATTGTACTGGGCTTCCATAATCCCTGCAAGGCAGCCCATCAAAACGCCACGCTCACCGGTAAGGTCACTGTATACTTCATTTTCAAAAGTCGTGGAAAAAAGATATCCGGAACCGATGGCGATTCCCAGTGAAAGAGTTCTTTCTTTTGCCCTGCCGGTAAAATCCTGGTACACTGCGAAACTGGAGTTGATTCCACTGCCGTCCAAAAAATTTGTGCGCACCGTTCGTCCGGAACCTTTTGGTGCAACAAGAATAACATCAATATTTTCCGGCGGGATGATATTCGTCTGGTCTTTATATACAATGGAAAAACCATGGGAAAAGTAAAGGGCATCGCCTTGGTTCAGACATTTTTTAATCTCAGGCCACATCATAACCTGGCCGGCGTCTGAAAGGAGAAATTGAATAACAGTTCCTTTTTGTGCTGCTTCCATAAGAGGAAAGAGAGTTTTCCCCGGGACAAATCCGTCTGCTACTGCCCTGTCCCATGAATCGCCTCCTTCTCTTTGACCGACAATTACATTGACGCCGTTATCTTTCATATTTAAAGCCTGTCCCGGCCCCTGAACACCGTAACCGAGTACAGCAATAGTTTCATCTTTGAGCACCTGTTTTGCTTTTTCAATAGAGAATTCATCAGATGTAATTACTTCTTCCAAAACACCTGCAAAATTAATTTGTGTCATAACGTTCTCCTTAATTTTAAAGTTTTTTAATTGACAATTCGTAATTAGCTATTCACAATTCACAATTTGATTTTAATAAATACATTTTTAAAGACAAATAATTGTCAACTGTGAATTGATAATTGTTAACGATAATAATCTATTTTTCTCTTAATCTGACGACTATGCCCGCCAGGGAAATGGGGATTTTTTGGAAAAATAGCCATTTATGGAAGGGCACTAATTCGGTTCGCGAAAAAGCGACATAATCCCTGTCCTTGCGATCTTCTTGATCCCCATGGGTTTTAAAAGATTCAATATGGCCTTTATTTTACCCTCATCACCGGTCACCTCTATGATGTAATGTTTCAGACCTATATCAACAACATTGCATCTGAAAATATCTACAATCCTTAAAATCTCAGCCCTGTGCTCTGCTTTGGCCTGGACACAAATAAGGGCCATTTCCCGCTTGACAGATTTTGGTCCTGTAAGATCACGAATTTTAATTACGTTAATAAGCTTGTTAAGCTGTTTTTCGATTTGTTCAATAACTGGGCTGTTCGCCTTTGTAACAATAGTAATCCGCGATACAAGAGGTTCCATGGTTTCAGCAACACACAGGCTTTCAATATTAAAGCCTCTTCCGCTAAACAATCCAACTACTCTTGAAAGTACTCCAGGCTGGTTGTCAACCAGCATGGAAAAAATATGTTTTTCTTCTGTCATAGCATTTCTTCCTTTTATCAGCGATATATTGTTGAATAACCGTTCACGGTTGCCGGTTCACAGTTCACAGTTTTCTCAATGAACTATGCAACGACTGAAGCATTTGGGATATTGATCTCAATTCTTGAATTAATTCTTTTGCATCTAAATCTCCAAAAGAGGATCCCATAAATCTCTTATGCTTTTTTGTTTTTTCCAACCGCGACCGGTTACATTGTTCAAAATACAAGAATCTGTTTACCCCATCCAGTATCAAGTATCCAGCAAGCATCCAGTCTAAACCAGCAGCATCTCTGTTATGGGAGCACCGGCGGGCACCATTGGATAAACATTTTCTTCTTTTTCAACCAGGAAATCCATGATTACTGTCTTTGTGGAAGAGAGTCCTTTAGAAAGGACTGATTCAACTTCGTCGGGTTTAGTTGCCCTTAACCCAAGAGCACCGTAAGCCTCTGCCAGTTTTACAAAGTCGGGGGTATGTTCCATTAATGTGGAGGCATATCTCTTCTCATAAAACAATTCCTGCCATTGTCTCACCATGCCGAGATACCCGTTATTTAAGATAACAACCTTAACCGGGAGAGAATATTGTATGGCGGTTGCCATTTCCTGTATATTCATTTGAATACTCCCGTCCCCTGCAATATCTACGACAAGTTTGCCAGGGCAGGCTACCTGTGCCCCGATCGCCGCAGGTAGACCGAATCCCATGCAGCCCAGACCACCGGAAGTGATAAAATGGCCGGGTTGATCAAAATGATAGTACTGGGCCGCCCACATCTGATTCTGTCCCACCTCGGTTGTTATAATTGCTTTGCCTTGTGTAAGCTCGTAAAGTTTATCGATGACATATTGCGGTTTGATAACATCTTTCTGGTTATAGGCCAGGGGGTTTGTACTCTTCCACTGGTCAATTTGATTTAGCCATTTTTCTCTTTTTTTACTGACATTATCCAGATCGACATTATCAATGAGACGGTTAAGGTGATCAAGGCTGATTTTACAGTCACCAACAATGGGGATATAGACCGGAATATTCTTACGTATGGATGTAGGATCAATGTCGATATGTACTATTTTAGCCTGGGCGGCAAAGGCGTCCGTCTTTCCTGTAACACGGTCATCAAACCTGACACCTATAGCAATAAGAAGGTCGCAATCTCCTGTGCACATGTTCGCCCTGTATGTGCCATGCATTCCTATCATGCCGAGCCACAGGGGGTCGGTGGCCGGGAAAGCGCCAAGACCCATCAGGGAGGTCGTTACAGGAATTTGTGTTTTACGCGCAAATTCAGTAAGTTCACCGGAAGACTTTGAAAGGACAACACCACCACCGGCGAAAATAAGCGGTCTTTTGGCATTTTCAATAAGTTTTACTGTTTTCTTTAACTGGTGTATATTCGGATCGTAGGTAGGATTGTAAGACTTAAGTTTTACTTTTGTTGTCCCTTTATAACTTATGCGTCTGTTTGCAACATCTTTTGGGATATCAACCAGAACAGGACCGGGGCGACCGGAACGGGCCAGGTAAAAGGCTTCTTTGATAATCCTGGAAAGATTCTCGGTTTTACTGACAAGATAGTTGTGCTTGGTGCATGGCCTTGTTATTCCCACAATGTCAACTTCCTGAAAGGCGTCATTTCCTATAAGATGGGTGGGAACCTGCCCGGTGATTATAACCAGGGGGATGGAATCCATATAGGCGGATGCAATGCCGGTAACGGTATTTGTTGCACCGGGACCGGAAGTAACCAGACAGACGCCGACTTTTCCACTGGCCCTTGCATATCCATCTGCGGCATGAACAGCGCCTTGCTCATGGCGGACAAGTATATGACGTATATCTGTTCTTTCAAGTTCATCATAGATATCTATAACAGCACCACCGGGAAAACCGAAGATCGTGTCAACACCTTCTTCTTTTAATACTTGCATTATGATTTGTGCGCCTGTCAGTTTCATAGCATTATCCTTTTTTAGCTTTTACCACGGATTTTCACGGAATTATCACAGATACTAATAATCAAAAATCAGCCCCGCTTTTAGCGGGATAAAACCCTGCCCGCTGTCGTCAGGCGGGTCCATGGTAAGTTTTATTGTAAACGTTCACGGAACGTTGAAATTAGAAAATAGAAATTGGAAATTTGGCCTTCTCCCGAATTTCTAATTTCAAGTTTCAAGCCGTGAACGGCTACATTTTATTAAGCAAAAAAAAACCGTTATCAGCATCGGGCTGATAACGGTTTTTATTTTTTATTTATTATATATTAAGCCATTATCAACCCGGGTTCTCGCAGTAGACTAGTATCTCTACTACGAGTAGAATAATTATGCTAATTAGGTTGTTAATGGCTAAAATTTTTATCATGATATTTTCTTGCTCTTTTGCGTTGTGTTATCTCCCTTTAACAAGTTGATAAATCCTTGTCAAGCTTTTTTATTTTGTTTCCTGGTAAGCACAACTTTTGGTCAGGCAGGATAGAACGGTGCCATGTTTTTTGGTTGTTTTTTCTGCAAGAAAGGCAGCACCGCAGTCCGGGCATTTCTTATCAACGGGTTTGTCCCATGTAGCGAATGTGCATTTGGGAAAGCGACTGCAGCCATAAAAGATTTTCCCTCTTTTGGATTTTCTTTCGACAAGATCGCCGGTACAATCCTTTTCGGGACATTTAACTCCGGTCTTTTTCCCATGACCTGTTGAATTGACGGACTGAGTGTTCTTGCAATCAGGATAGCCACTGCATGCAAGAAATTTTCCATAACGACCTGTCTTTAATATCATTGGTTTGCCGCATTTTTCACATACTTTATCAGAAATTTCATCTGTGGAGGGTTCGACCGGCTTTATCTTACCTTTTTCATCACGGATATAATCTCTGGAATAAGTGCAATCCGGATACCCGCTGCATGCAAGAAAGTGTCCGTTTTTTCCGACTTTGATATTGAGTTCTTTGTTGCATTGCGGACATGACAGTCCTGTCGGGAGGCCGACGCCTTTCATGCTGAGCATGCCCTTTGATGCTTCATCCAGTTTCTTCTTAAACGGGCCGTAGAAGCTGGTAAGAATGTCGATAGAATTAATTTCAGCAGATTCCACGCGGTCTAAATCATCTTCCATCCTGGCGGTAAATTTCACATCAAATACTTCCGGAAAACTTTCTACAAGAAGGTCGTTTACGATAAAACCGAGTTCGTTTGGTATGAAATATCCTCTTGTGAGCTCGACATATCCTTTCCCTCGGATTGTTGACAGGATTGCCGCATAGGTGCTGGGGCGGCCTATTCCGTTTTCTTCAAGCTCTTTTACCAAAGATGCTTCTGAAAACCTTGGAGGAGGCATGGTGAAGTGTTGTTTGGGTTCTAACTGTAAAAGTTTTAATATCATGCCTTCTGAAAGTTCAGGAAGCAGTTTTGTTTTCTTTTCACTTTCAATTGCTTCATCCACTGACATGTAAAGGGCCATAAAGCCGGGAAATTTAACTAAAGACCCGTTTGCTGAAAATAGATAGTTACCGGACTTAATTGAAACCGCAACCTGATTGATAAGAGCAGGCTGCATCTGAGATGCAACGAACCGCTGCCATATAAGACGGTATAAAGCGAGTTGCTCTTTTGAAAGATGAGACGCTACTTTTTCAGGTGTGTTAAAGACGGACGTGGGCCGAATCGCCTCATGTGCATCCTGAACCTTTTTTCTATTCTTAAAAAATCTTGGTTTATCAGGGGCATATTCTTTTCCGAAACGCTTTTTTATCAGTTCAAGTGCTTCTATTGCGGATTCTTTTGATATCCTGGTGGAATCGGTTCGCATATATGTGATAAGTCCGACAGGTTCGCCGGAACCAAGTACGACACCTTCATACAACTGCTGGGCTATAATCATGGTTTTTCTTGCAGAAAATCTGAGTTTTCGTATGGACTCCTGTTGCAGTTTGCTTGTGATGAAAGGGGGCAGAGGGTTTCTTTTTCTGGTTTTTTTTAACACTTTTTCTATAACAAAGTCTTTCCCGGACAGCTCATTCACGATAGCAGAGGATTTCTTTTCGTCCGGGATTTTAATTTTCTTCCCTTTTTGCTTGACCAGTTTTGCCGTGAAAGGAGGAGGAGAGTTACCTTCAAGGTGAGCTGTTATCGACCAGTATTCTTCAGATTCAAAAGCCCAGATAGCGCGCTCTCTTTCACAGATTATTCGCAGGGCAACAGATTGCACCCTTCCTGCGGAAAGACCGCCTTTTACTTTACGCCACAACAAAGGAGATGTCTGGTATCCAACAAGCCTGTCGAGTATTCTTCGTGTCTGCTGAGCTTCATACTTGTTTTTATGAAGTTTTTTAGGAGAGGCTATTGCTTCTATTATAGCGTTTTTTGTAAGTTCATGAAAAAGGACCCTGTGAAACTTTCTTCCCTTTTTTTTCAAAACTTCAGATGCGTGGAACGCAATGGCTTCTCCTTCCCTGTCCGGGTCAGGTGCCAGATAGATGTCTGTGGCACTGCCTGCCGCCTGTTTTAATGTCCTTATAACCTTTTGCTTTCCGGGTATATTTATATATTTTGCTTTGAAATCGTTTTCAACATCAATACCTATTTCCTTTGCAGGAAGGTCTTTTATATGCCCAACGGTTGCGGCTACATTATACTTATTGCCAAGATACTGTTTTATGGTTCGAATTTTAGTTGGTGATTCAACAACTATTAAAGGTTTGCTCACTTTTGTTCCTCATATCAGTTTATTCAATTTTTAAAACCACGTC
>JAUWMJ010000005.1 GCA_030613225.1 Desulfobacterales bacterium | reverse complement strand
AACCTCTGAACCCGTGAACGGTTACTTTCTATTTAGTACCTTAAAAGTTATTTTTTTGCATTTGGTGTCAAAAAAATTGGATTGAAATATTTTCATCGTCTCCAAATGATTGAAGATTGTCGATTGAAGATTGACTATTTAAGGTCCGCCTCCGGCGGATCAATTTTAAAAAAATGACAGAGCGAAGCGACATCCACAAATATTCAATATTCAATCTTCAATAGTCAATTAGGTTCCGGTTTATCCGGGTTAGGTCTCGCTATTTTGTCTGGGGAATCTTGTTGTATAAAGGTGAAATATCCCTTAACGTTGTTACAGCATTTTTCAGGGCTGCTAAAAACCTGTCCACATCTTCTTTTGTATTGTCAACTCCAAAAGAAATAACCAGTGTGCCCTGTGCATCAGCGTGACTGAGGCCTAAAGACATAAGGACATGAGATGCTCTAAGGGAGCCGGTGGCACAGGCGGATCTGGTAGAAACTGCAATATTTTCATCATCCAGCATAAGCATCACACTTTCACCTTCGATGTACTTTAAGGAAATTGAAAGAAGATTGGGAAGGCTGTACTCCGGGTGGGTATTTATTATGTACTCATCAATATAATCAGGAAGCTGTTTTAAAATCTTTTCTTTTATTCCTTTGACGTGAGCAATCCTTTTGTCGATATCCTGCCTGGCAAGCTGCGCAGCCTTGCCCATACCGATAATCCCGATCAGGTTTTCAGCTCCTGCCCGTTTATTGTGCTCCTGGACGCCACCGTCTAAAAGCGGAAACACGCGGGTACCGCGACGAACGTACAATCCTCCAATTCCTGCCGGGCCGTAAAAAGTATTTGATGCAAAACTGAGCAAATCGACCCCCAGTTTTTGTACATCAACAGGTACGACACCCACAGAATCTACAGCATCCGTATGAAAAACAACCTTTTTTTCCCTGGTGATTTTTCCTATTTCTTCAATGGGTTGAATTGTCCCGGTTTCATTATTACTGTGCATGATTGAAACAAGAATGGTTTCGTCCGTAATAGCTTCCGCCACATTTTGAGGGTTTACCCTGCCTTGATTGTCCACGGAAATTGAAGTCACCTTGTAGCCGGCAGATTTCAACCTGCGAATACTGCGGATAACTGCATTATGCTCAATGTTTGAAGTAATAATATGTTTGCCCTTATCTGCGTTGGCAAGGGCTACGCCCTTTATGGCATGATTTATTGATTCCGTTCCCCCTGAGGTAAAAACGATTTCTTTCGCCACGACACAGTTGATAAGTTCCGCTACTGACTTGCGGGCTTTTACCAGGGCTTCAGCAGCCTGTTCGCCGCTTTTATGCTGGCTGGAAGGATTTGCATAATCCTTTTGAATTGCCTTTATCATCACGTCTTTTATTTCAGGCAGTATCGGATTTGCTGAAATGTGATCCAGGTTAATAATTTTCATATTTATGCTCCTAAACGAAAAAAGGCTGGAAGGCTGGGAGGTCAGGAGGCTGAGAGGCTCCGTAGCTATATGGCCTCCGGGCTTCCCAGCTTTTGTGCCTCCAAGCCTATTTCTAGTGGTGGTGTTCTTCAAGATTTGACTGGCATGCCTCGCAAAATGTTACATCCTCCGAAATTTCGATATCACAATATGGACAGTAACATTTATCGCCATGGGTATGTTCGTGTTTTTCAACACGTATTGGTGCAGGCTTTGTTATTCCGGCCTTTTTATTTTCATAATCTTTGATTGCCAGTTGCAGTGCATCAGCTCCCAGGTTGGAACAGTGGAGCTTGTTTGTCGGCAGGCCTTCCAGTGCTTCGGCTACATCCATGTTTGTAATGCTTTTTGCCTCTTTTAAGCTTTTGCCCTTAGCAATTTCGGTAAGCATGCTGGATACTGCGATGGCTGAGCCGCACCCGAAGGTCTGGAATTTGATATCCTTGATGTAATCATCTTTTATTTTAAGATATACGGTCATCATATCCCCGCAAATAGGGTTTCCGACTTCCCCTACTCCGTCCGCATTTTCCAACACACCAACGTTTCTGGGGTTTCTGAAGTGATCCATAACCGTTTCATTGTACATAACGAGCGCCTCCTTCAAATCATGTTTTTTATCTGCACTATAATAATCATTTTTTTCTCTTAGTAAAGAAGGTAGAAGTCAGATTAAGTATAGCCGTTCACGGCTTGAAAATTGAAATTGGAAAGTAGAAATTCGGGAGAGATGAAACTATTTTACGAGTTGGATGTATACAAACCGGTAGAAGCCTTATCAGAAATGGTCTGGCTCAAAATTGAATGCGTTCATCGACAGTCCAAAAGCATGAAGGCAAAATTCCCAATTTTTATTTTCAACGTTCCGTGAACGCTTACGTCAATTTCTGATTTATAAGTGGCTGAGGGACCAGGATTCGAACCTGGGTTAACGGGGCCAGAACCCGACTACCTCCTTTATTTCTATCTTTTCTAACAAGTTTAATCATTTTTAATCGCCTTTAATTTCCTTTAAATACAGGTTGACATATAATACGGTTATCGGGTATAAAACCCGATAGAGTTTAATTAAATTTAACAATTCTTAATCATTGTGTTAGAAATAGGTTAGAAAAAATATGGGCTAAATCCTTTTTTTTAAAGGAGTTAAAAACATGACCTCTAAAACATCAAACAAAAAATACAAAATTGATTCAAGGAAATGGCCAGGTGTCTACGGTTACAACTCTGTTAAACGAAAAGTACATGGTAAAACTGACACCTGCTATTACATTGCTTACAGGACTGGCGAGCGGCTTGTTTGGGAAAAGGTTGGATGGAAAAGCGAAGGGTATACACCGCAAATAGCAGCGGAAGAGAGGGCGAAGCAGGTCCGCAAAGCCAGGCATGGGGAAGAAGTCAAAACTGCAAAGGAAATTGCTATCGAAAAGAAACGTAAAGATAGGAACTTGAATGAAATTGCTGAAGCCTATTTTTCAAGTGACCATGGGAAAAAGATTAAGGGGCGAAAAACCGACTTAAACAGATTCGAAAGACATCTCAAACCCGAACTGGGGAAACGAAGAATCTCCACGCTCGCTGAACTGGATATTGAGCGGATCAAATCATCAATGAAGGGTAATGCACAAGCGACAGTTTATAATTCCCTAGAGCTTCTACGGAGGCTTATAAACTATGGAGCCAGGATCAAATTGTGTGACCCCCTCTCCTTTATAATTCAGCTCCCTCAAAGAAATAACGAGGTCACAGAATATTTAGAACCCGAAGAAGCCGAACGGTTTATGAAGGTTTTAGACTCATGGCCAAGTGAAGACGTTCCTATGATGTTAAAATTAGCCATGGTCACTGGCCTCCGCCGTGGGGAAATTTTTAAGTTAGAAGACCGTGATCTTGATTTTACCCAAAGGCTAATTGAGCTGCGAGACCCAAAAGGAGGCCCTACAGTTTCTATCCCGATGTCTGGGCCGGTTAAAGAATTGCTTGAAGCTCAGATTAAATGGCGAAACGACAAATTTCCGCAATCTACTTTTATCTTTCCTGGCATGGGTGGCGCTATGCGTGTAACCAGCAATGCTGTCTACCGCATAAAAAAGAAGGCCGATATTCCTAAAAGGTTTAGAATATTCCACGGACTGCGACACCATTTTGCAGTGGTTTTGGCAAACTCCGGCGAGTTTTCTCTTGATATGATCGGTGAACTTCTGACGCACAAAGACCTGAAGATGACAAAACGCTATGCTCAATTTTTACCAGGCACCTTGAAAAAAGCCAGCGAAAGAGCTGCAAACCTTATCCAGGGGCAAATAAAACCTGATAAGATAAACTTACAAAAAAAGGAAGCGGTAAATGATTGACAACAAAAGCTCAAGAGCAGAATTTCACCAATTTTTCCTTTGGGAATATCAACGCCGGAATAAAGAATATCGAAAATCGTATGACTGTTTTATTCAATTACTTTCAGAATGTGGTGTAAATTACAGTTATCTCAATAGTTCAGAATTCGACCCTGACAAACCTAATTTGTTTATTTCAAAAGGTCAGATGCAAGATGATTTATTAAAAGAGAATGATGAATTTTATAGAAAATATGGAAGGTATCCGACAGAGTATAGGACGGTCGAAATGAAGCCCAAATATCTTTCATCATCTGAATCGGAGTACGAAAAAATAGTTACCGAACATCTTTTACCATCAGGAATGGACTCAGACACCCTATTAAAAAAAGTACTTGTTGGAGATATTAAAGACATCGAATTCACAGCTGATAGATTTAAAAGCCTTGAAAGAGGGGCTATGGATTTTAATTATAATTTGCCCTATGTCGATATTAGGATAAATTTGGAAACCAAACTAGATAAATTGCTTGCCGAAATATCATATATTTATAATAATTATCACAGCTTAGAAGAGAGCAATTACCGCTTCCTTCGTAATCCTTTGTTTCCTAATTATGAGGCATTAAAAAATTATGAAAAGTTAGCAGAAAAATATCAACAAAAGATCGTAGAATATGAAAAGAATTTAACCGGCACAGGGAAAAGCCAAGCAATATTACCACGGGTTGTTGGATTATGGCTTTGGGATCATTGGAATGAAGGAAGAAAAAAAAAGAAAAATCAAATATCAGATGCGATAGATGCTTTTTTCAAAGAGTTCGCAACAGATGATTCTTGTCCTCATATTTTACATGACGGTTCTAAAAATTCCGCATATGCTGAAGACAAGCACCTTAGAAAGATTTTTTCAATAACAAAAAATTGCATAGAAAAAGTTAAGGTTCTTCTCATGAAATAAAATTCAACACTATAAAAAGTTTCTTAGTATGGAATACTAATATTCTTTTATCTGGTTTAATACCTCCATAATAAATTTTACTAAATTTAATGGGGGTTTTTTTATGGAAAAGAGATTAAACACAAAGCAAGCTGCGCAACACCTTAAGGAAAAAGGCGCACCCTTTACACCAGGCACACTAGAGGTCTGGAGGTGTTTAGGTAAAGGCCCTCGTTTTTTGCGCGTTGGTGGCCGTCGTGTTTTTTATGAACCAAGTTCGCTTGATGAATTTGTAACGGGTCAGACAGTCGAAACCGTGGATAGCACCGACCGGAGGTAGTGGGATAATGCAAGCAGCGGTGTCTGGAAATCTGGACTGCTTAGGTTAGGGGCCAAAGGGAACGAGCACAGTGCGGGCCTGGGAATTCATGGTATAGCAAAAAATAAGGACTCATATGAAAGATAAAATAAAAAGTCATTTTGAAGGAAATTACCTACTTTTTTTTGAAAAATACGTCAGCAACATTTCAAAGCTTAAGGAGACAGAATATCGTGCTCTCTGTTGCTTTCACGACGAGAAGAATCCATCTTTTGACTTTAACATTAAAAATGGTCGTTTCTTTTGTCATGGCTGCCATGAGAAAGGCGATATATTTTCTTTTTTTGCAAAGCATAAAGGCCTGAGCATCAACTCTGATTTCCAGAAAATTCTTAAAGGAATTGCGGGAGATTTTGGCATTCAGAATGGAAGCGCGGGGACAAAGATCGTAAAGGGTGCACAAGGTAAGAAGGTTATTCTTGAGTATATCTATACTGATCCGGACGGAAAACCGAGACATAAGGTAGCCAGAACCGAGAGTAAAGAGTTCTATCAAAGCCGTTATATAAATGGCCAATGGGTTAAAGGTATAAAAGGCATTGATCTTGTTCCCTACAACCTGCAGGCAGTCATAAAGGCAGATGAGATTATTATTATTGAAGGGGAAAAGGATGTTGATACTCTCAAAACCCTTGGCTTTGTTGGAACTACAAACGCGATGGGGGCCGGTTGCTGGAAGGATTCCTACAACAAACATCTGAAAGGTAAGAGCGTTGTTCTAATTCCCGATAACGACGAAGAAGGCCGAAAGCATATGCTTAATGTCGCTCAGTCCTTGGACGGTCAACCCAAAAGTCTTAAATGGCTTGAACTTCCAGGGCTTCAAGAAAAAGGTGATGTTTCTGATTTCATAGACAGGTTTAATGACAAAGATGAGGCTGCGGAAAGCCTTGCTTTGTTAATTGAGAATGCCGAACCATATAAAACAAAGTCACCGCCAAAGTTTGAGGATGCCATATTGACGACGCAGGATTTTAAGAAGCTGGATCTTCCAAAGCGCGCAAACTTCCTTTCCCCATGGCTTAAAGAAAAATCAATTTCATTAATTAGCGGATGGCGGGGAGTTGGCAAGACTTTCTTTGTATTAGGCGTTCTTGATGCAATTACCAGAAATTCAAACTTTGGGCAGTGGGAATGTGAAACCCCTGTAAATTGCCTTTATGTTGATGGTGAGATGACGAGTGAGGATATGGACGAAAGGATTGATCACCTGGAACTTAATTCTGAGAGGGAGAAAAAGCTTCATATATATTCTGTAGCATACGCAAGCAGGCTCGGACTGCCAAGAGCAAGCTTAACTGATGAGACATGGAGGGATAATTTAAAGGCTTTCATGTTAGATAATGACATCCGTTTATTTGTAGCTGATAATATTGGAAGCCTGGCCGGGGGGCTTGATGAAAATGTCAAGAAAGACTGGGATGTTATCAATCAATGGCTCCTTGAGCTGCGCTTTGCGGGAATAGCAACCATACTTCTGCATCATGTCGGAAAAAGTGGAGAACAAAGAGGAACCTCAGCAAGAGAGGATAATATCGATATAAGTATAACCTTAAAAGCTCCATATGACTATACCCCGGAAGACGGGGCAAGATTTAATGTGCATTTCACAAAATCCAGGGTCGCAACAAAACACCTGCCCTTAATAGCTGATACGGAATTTAAAATAATAGAAGAAAAAGAAAACCATATTTGGGTACATGGAAATGTTAAACAGGAAAGAAAAAAAGAAGTTCTGAAAATGTTAAATGATGGCTTAGAACAGAAAACAATAGCTGAAAGTTTATGTATCAGCAAAGGATATGTCAGCCAAATTAAAAACGAAGCAGTAAAGGAAGGTCTGCTATCTCAAAAAAAACAATTAACACAATCAGGAATTGTATATTTAGGGACCTGATTTTGACCGGAAATTTAATAAACTTTCGAGTAAACCGAGCAGTCCGAGTTTACAGTAAACTTTTTAGTAAACTTTAGTAAACCGACATAACTTAAATGAATGAATTAATTAGAAATATTGACGAAACAAAAAGTAAACTTCTTAAAAGTTTCCCATGAGTTTACTATACCCCCTATGGGGGTAGTAAACTGGTAAACTTTTAACTTTTGATGAACATTAAAAAATCAACTTGCTTGCTGGTCCTGAGTCCTCCAGTAGGCAAAAAGTGCACCCTGGGAATCCGCCCGGGGTGCACAAACCGAAAAGAGGTGAAACATGCCGGATGAAATAATTAAAATAGCAAAACTATCAGATCGCACCGTGATTTTTACAGATGTGCAGCCAGACCTTTTAGGGGTTGAAATAGGTAGTGGAACTATTTTTTTACCTATGGCTGAGATCTTTAATTTCATCAGAGCATTGAAAGAGGTTGATAAATACTATTTGGGAAAAGACTAATGGAAATAACAATTAAAAATAAGCTATTCTTACAGGATATCCCAGAAAGCCTGGCCAAAACAATCAAAGGCAGGTTGACTTTCGCTAACCCAAAGTATCTTGAGAATGAGCGTATGGGTCGCTGGAATGGAGAGATCCCGGAGTATTTAAAGTTTTATGAACGAGAAGGCAACAGCTTGATCGTGCCCCGTGGGTATATCCGGCAGCTGATCAATCTGTGTCGGCAAAATAACGTCCGGTTTCAACTTAATGACAAAAGACGGACACTCCCGGAAGTAAGCTTTTCCTTTAACGGTCAATTACGGCCATTTCAAGAGGAAGCGGTCGAGGCCATGTTTGCTAAGGATTTTGGTACCTTAAATGCTCCTACAGGAAGCGGGAAGACCGTTATGGCATTGTCTTTGATAGCTCAACGCAAACAGCCTGCATTAATAGTTGTTCACACGAAGGAACTGCTTAACCAGTGGATAGACCGTATTGAAACCTTCCTTGGCATTCCTAAAGCTGAGATAGGTATTATAGGCGCCGGTAAGAAGATCATAGGCGACAAGATCACTATTGCGCTCGTTCAGACTCTTTACAAGTGTTCCTGCGATATCTCAAAGCACATAGGTCACTTGATCGTTGATGAATGCCACAGAGCGCCTTCCAGGACGTTTACCGAGGCGGTCACGGCTTTTGATAGTAAGTATATGCTTGGCTTGTCTGCAACGCCATGGCGAAGAGATAAACTATCAAAGCTGATATTCTGGTACCTGGGAGATGTTCATTTTGAGATCGACAAAGAAGACCTGCAGGAAACAGGCGATATTCTCGAAGCCGAGGTTATTTTGAGGGAGACGGACTTTATCCCATACAATGACGCGACTCTTGAATATGGCAAGATGCTTTCGGAGCTTACACAGAACGAGCAAAGAAACCACCTTATATGCGGTGACGTTGCTGCCGCTGCCCGGAATGGTTCAGGCGTATGCTTAGTGCTGTCAGACCGGAGAAATCACTGTAAAGCGCTGCATGATATCTTGCAAAATGGTTTTAACCAGCCTTCAACAGTCTTAACCGGTGACGTGCCTGCAAAAGAAAGGCAGGATATAGTTGACCGGCTGAACAGTGACAAAATCAAGGTTCTGGCAGCCACTGGCCAGCTTATAGGAGAGGGCTTTGACTATAAGGGCTTGTCAACACTGTTTCTTGCTACACCTATCAGTTTTAGTGGCCGGGTTATTCAATATCTTGGCCGTGTATTAAGACCAGCACCTGGCAAAGATAAGGCAACAGTCTTTGACTACATTGACGTTAATGTTCCAGTACTTGTGGCTTCAGCAGGGGGGCGGCAAAAAGTTTATGAAACAGATGAGCAATCCAAAATTAACTAAAAAAGGAGAAAAAATGAAACCACAAAAAGTTTTAGAAGCGGAGAGAGAGCTTGAAGAAGCTCGAAAAGAATCAATCAAGGTTAATCAGATTCTTTCTAACTTGAAGGTTGAGCAGGAAGAAACAGAAGCTCGCTTACTTGAGTTGCAAAACCAACTTCCTGGAAGTTTAGCAGCTCATGCGATGGCAGAGCTCAAAGATAACGAGCTTGCAAAGACAAGGGAAGAAATCAAAGAGCTGAAAAGAAAGGTTATCGAGATCCCGCTGACGATCAAGGGTATGAAGAAAATTTTCCACCAACTACCCGTAAGGCAGCGGATGAAGTCCCGGCTGGAACTGTGGGCTAAATCACGGAAGACCTAAGGGCCGCTTTGCGGAGAATGCAACACCGTGTCCTGTTACGGTAGGTAGGAAAGCCTAACCGAAAAACAGCAATTTGTTAACTCGTCATTTAGGAATAAATTAAACCCCATTGGATTTTAAAAAAAGTGAGGTAGCAATGAATGAACAGGCTATAATCGGCTGGAAAGCCATAGCAGAAATGTTCAATTGTTCTGAGCGCAAGATGATTTCGCTAAAAGAGGAACTGTGTGCCTGCGGGGCAATCTTTTACATGAATTTAGGGCGACCACCAAGAAAGCGGGTCTGCGCCTTCCCATCAATCCTGAAAGCATGGCAGATTAAGAAAAGCTCACAAGGCGAAATGATTTAGCGGTATATCCTTTAAAAGCTGGGAACATAACAGGAAAATGGTAATTAAAAAATGATGATTACCACATACTTTTTATTTCATTTTCGAAATGCAAATAAAGATTGTTATTAGAGCTGTTTTTAAGAGCGGAATGGAAAGGATATTTTCCACTTATTATTTGAAATTACAGCCGTGGATAAATAGCCGTTATGTTCGGTAACTAACCCCAATGATGAGCAGTGCCGGTTAAATATCAAAAAACACATGTAATGAAAAATATCTTAAAACCGAAATCATCTCAAAGCGCATCAGCTTTAGGCACCTGCTCCATCATTTTGTTCAGGCATTCGTTTTCTTGTTTTTGGATATCAATACAAGCCCTGTACCAAGTAGAATGAATATAACAGACAAAGAAAGCGGGTATTTCAGTGGGATAGCAACCCTCTTTGAGCGAACAACCCTACTTGGTATATCAACCCTTCCATCCATTGGTAGATCTTCCCATTCATCCAAAGGTATGTCTTCCCAATCGTACCCGTCTTCCCCGGTAATACGCATCTTTTTCCAATCGTCCCCGGTTATGTCGCTTGCGGCAATCTTTTTTGAAGTATAATACCTTTCTTTGAGCACGATCTCCATTCGAGATATATTGCCTATGAAATTCAGCTTAGGGTGGTATCTGGATGAAAAGAAAATGCTTATGAATAGAATTCCAACCCCTACAAGAATAGTAATGATGCCATATTTCCTTAGTAATTCTTCCGACCATGCATTACTGTCTTTTTTAGAATTGGCAGGGGGAGACGTGGTATCGTTTACCCACCGATCTCCTTCTTCTCTGGGTGCATCCATGGAGGGCGGGTTGGGTATGCGTGCGGTTTTTTTAAAGATAATAAAGAATGTTCCAATACGGTGAAACAGTTTCATAAATAGTGCCCTCTATACGGGCTTCTTGAACAATGGATTGAAAACGACCTTTCAGGTCGTGTCAATCCTTAAAGGTTAGCTAAAAATACTGTGTAATATCCCAAATGGTTTAGTTTCCGAAGTGTAAAGTATGGTGAAAACTAACGCTGGAAAAATACCTATGATGCATATAAGTTGAACCCTTTTCTTAAGTGTCATTGTTAAAATAAAAGCCGTAACCCAACCGAGAATAAATATCAATATTGGACTCCACCAATGAAAAACTATAAAAGATTTTCCAAGCACCCATAACGCCGTAATAAATGCCGCTATTTTTGGCATCGATGCATCTTTAGATAATATTTCTCCTGTTGGCCAGCCCTTCGGCTTTGCCATTGTGTCGTAAGAAATGCATATTAGAGCCAAAGTCATTGAGCATATAAAAATAATGTAACCGATCATAGTTGTCTTCTTATTCAGCTAACATTAGATATTGATTCGCTGCGAAAGAATTTCAGCTTCTATCAAACGAGTAACACACAAGGCGGTTGACTACAATAGAAACCAATCTTTTCAAACAGCTTGATTATTTCTCTTGGCTTACCCTTCACAATAAAAGATCGTGCAACCTGGGGCATCTGAGAGCCTTTTTAATAATAGGAATAGGGTGTAATGTTAGGGGGTTATGGCAATACTCTAACTTTAAGTAAGGGTATTCATGGGGAGCGATAAAACCTTAATAAACGATGAAAAAAATACTATATGTATTAATGATAGTATTCCTGGCTCAAACACAAAAGAGTATCAGTAAAACTGACGTTGATAGTAAATACAACAGGTTATAAGCACTATATAAAATAACGATAGTGCTCAAAGGGGGTCGGTAAAAGTAGACACCCTGACGAAAAAAGCTAAGCGTCTTGAAAACACTTAGGTTTAGATTCCGATGAAAAATCCGACATTACCGGAAGTAAAGTCGGCCATAATGTCAGCAAGTTACGCATCATCAACGAGCCCGGCCTTTACCGCCTTTTGGCTTTCTTTTCCAAGGCAGTTATTCGGGATTCCATTTTGATGATTCTGGTTTCTATATCTGGTGAATATTTTAAGCGCGTAAGATAAGCTTTTCCTTCACCGGAAATCAACCAGTTAATATTAACCTTAAATATTTTGTGGAGTTTTAAAAGAGATTCAAAGTCTGGAAAGCCTTTATTTGCTTCCCATGTTTGAAGTGTGTTTCTGAAGATACCTAACTCTCTACAAAATTCAATTTTTGTAAGTGAGCCACGAATATACTTTATTCGTTCTGCGATAGTGGTTTCTTCATGTTCTGCCTTTCTTTTTGGTCCAGCTTTTCTGCCATTGATTTCCCCCTTAATGATGCTTTTTGGGTAACACACAAGGCGATTGACCACAATAAAAATCAAAGGTCGATTCAATATTGACAAAGTTGAGGGATAGAGATCGCAGGCGGTGGAAGTGTCTAATTTAATAGGCAGTAGGGTTGTGGGAAAGCAAGTAGACTGCCTTGATTTTTTTAAGGAAGTAGTTTATATATCAATCTGATATTGCAACATTCTGCAAAATTGTGGTAGTAAGGCATATTCAATGTTTGATCGGATTCTTTAAGCAGCTAACTATCTTATAAAATGCTGAGATTTTTTGTATCATTTTTAGATTATAAATATTGAAAACACACTAACCTGCGCTTGGACGTACACGAGCTAAAAAGAGCGCTCGCTGCTTAGGGGTTATGTGTAAGAGACCCTTGATTATTAAGGATATAAATGAAACTCCCTCAATACATTGAAACAATATCCAAAAGGTATAAATCCGGGATTTCCAGCGAACACTCCTATCGGGCAGATTTGGAAAACCTCATTCGCGAATTGGTTCATGGTGTTGCTATTACAAATGAACCATCGAAGGTCACAGATTGTGGGAACCCTGATTATGTCATTACCAAGCGCCTGATTCCTATTGGTTTTATAGAAGCAAAAGACATTGGCAAAGACCTAAACAGTAAACAATACAAAGAACAATTCAGCCGTTATAAAAAGGCACTCGATAACCTGATTATCACAGATTATCTGTGGTTTCAGTTTTTCCAAAATGGTGAATTGGTTCATGAAATCAGGATCGGAGAAATTGAGGGAAGCACTATAGAGTCGGTTGCTAAGAATTTTGACGAATTTGAAAACTTGATAAAAAATTTCTGCACCTTTGTCGGGCAGACCATTAAGTCATCCAAAAAGCTTGCTGGGATGATGGCGGCCAAAGCAAGGCTTTTGCAAGTCATCTTGGACAAGGCTGTCAGTTCTGATGAAGAAACTCAGGAAAATTCCACGCTGAAAGAGCAATACGAATCTTTTAAGAAGATATTAATTCATGATTTAAAACCAAAAGAATTTGCTGACATATACGCCCAGACCCTTGCTTATGGCATGTTTGCTGCTCGTTTGCATGATACAAGTTTAGATGATTTCAGTCGCCAAGAAGCAGCCGAACTAATCCCTAAGACCAACCCTTTTTTACGTAAGCTCTTTCAATATGTAGCCGGGTACGACATTGATGAGCGTATCAGAACCACTGTCGATAACCTAGCTGAAGTGTTTCGGGCAACTAACGTTGAAGCGTTGCTAAAAAATCTTGGGAAATCCATCAAGACACACGATCCCATTATCCACTTTTATGAAACTTTTCTGACTGAATATGACCCTAGACTACGTAAAGCACGTGGTGTCTGGTACACGCCTGAACCGGTGGTTAACTTCATCGTCCGGGCAGTGGATGACCTGTTAAAAAGTGAATTTGGATTGAAGGAAGGTTTGGCCGACACCTCCAAAACCATGATTAAGGTTAAAGCACAAGGAACGGTTGTCACCAAAGGGAGAAACAAAGGTAAGGCTATTTTCGTAGATAAAGAAGTTCACAAGGTCCAGATTCTTGATCCTGCAGCAGGAACTGGGACCTTTCTATCAGAAGTAATTAAATACATCTACAGCAACAAATTTGAAGCCATGCAGGGAGCCTGGAGCGCTTATGTAGAAGAGCACTTGATCCCTCGCCTTAATGGCTTTGAAATTTTAATGGCTTCTTATTCTATGGCTCATCTAAAGCTCGACATGCTACTTAGCGAAACAGGCTATAAGCCCAAAAAAGAGCAACGCTTCAATATATATCTAACCAACTCTTTAGAAGAACATCATCCAGACACAGGCACTCTTTTCTCTACCTGGCTTAGCAGTGAAGCCAATGAAGCAAACTATATCAAGCGGGATACGCCGGTGATGGTAGTTATGGGTAATCCTCCTTACAGCGGTGAAAGTGCCAACAAAGGCGAGTGGATCATGGGCCTGATGGAGGATTATAAAAAAGAACCTGGCGGCAAAAATAAACTTAAAGAAAAAAACACTAAATGGATCAATGATGATTATGTGAAATTTATTCGCTATGGTCAACACTTTATCGAGCAGAACGGTGAAGGGATTTTAGCCTTTATTAATCCTCATGGTTTTTTAGACAACCCAACATTCCGTGGTATGCGTTGGCATATACTTAAAACCTTCGACAAAATTTACACGATAGATTTGCACGGTAACGCTAATAAAAAGGAGATCTGTCCCGATGGTTCGCCAGACAAAAACGTATTTGATATTCTTCAAGGAGTATCTATAAACTTATTTGTCAAAACAGGGGGCGGGAAAAAAGGCGAGTTGGCTCAAGTTAAACTCTTTGATCTTTACGGCAGTCGGGAGGCTAAGTACCAGTACCTTTGGAATCAACATCTCGGCAACATTGAATTCACCGACTTGTCTATGCAAAAACCGCAATATTTCTTTTCAAATAAGGACTTTTCATTATCTAAAAAATACAACAAATTTTTCTCTCTTAGCGACTTGTTCGTTATCAGTGGAAACGGCATTGTTACGAAACGGGATAAACTGTGTATTCAGAGTACTAGAAAAGCATCGATTCAGAGTGCAAATGATATTATAAATTTAGACAAAGCAGAGTTTTATGCGAAATATCAACTTCCAAAAGATGTTAGAGATTGGCGATATGACTGGGCTATGCGTGATATCAAAATTAATTTTGACGAGAATTCAAGTATAGCGAAGATCAATTATCGCCCGTTTGACGTCCGATATATAGTTTATACTGGCAAGGCGAGAGGTTTTGTCGGATGGCCTGTAGATAAAGTGATGAGAAATTATCTATGTGGAGACAATATCGGTTTGCTGGTAAGCAGAATGACTAAAGGATTGCCTTTTGCACATTGTTTTGTGACTAGCTATATTACTGAAGCCATCTTTCTATCGTCAATTACAAGCACCAACGCTTTTAACCATCCGCTTTACATTTATCCGAAAAATGGTGGACTTTTTAAATGCTTTAAAGATAGAGAACCAAATTTTGATCCCGCCATTGTCGAGAAAATATCTAAACTCGTAAATCTTGAGTATGAGTGGGAGAAATCCGATAGTGCCGAAAAATTTTCGCCTATTGATATTTTTGATTACGTTTATGCAGTGTTGAATTGCCCTACGTATAGGGAAAAATATAAAGAATTTCTATATGTTGACTTCCCTAAAATTCCTTACCCAAAAGATAAAAACACCTTCTGGCAATTGGTCAAACTGGGTGCCGAGATACGCCAGATTCACTTATTAGAAACTGAAAAAGCAGAAGGCTACATCGCAAGTTATCCTGAAGGGGGGGATGATGTTATCACCCGTAAGCTCAATAAAAAGGATTGGGAGCTATACGATTCGGAAAATAAACTAGGCAGAATCCGGATCAATGGCACGCAGTATTTCGATAGGATTCCTCTCCTTGCCTGGGAGTTTTATATAGGCGGTTACCAACCTGCCCAAAAATGGCTCAAAGACCGCCGGGGTAGAAAACTGTCCTATGAAGACATCCTGCATTATCAAAAAATCATTGTCGCCTTAACAGAAACAGATCGAGTCATGAAAGAAATCGATAAAATCTATTTTGAATAAAAAACATAACAATCAATCATATTAACGCGGACGCAAAAGTTGGGCCGGTTATACGAGGGGTTAAGTGTTTATGAAACTATCATTTAAGTCATACATAGTTCTTGGAATTGTTTTCACAGCTTCGTTATTAACTGCATGGCTCTTTTCTGCACAAGAAATAATAAAAGGTATTTTTGCGTTTCCTGGAGCTCTTGCACTGCTTGGAGTTGTATACCAATTAATAAGAGATAGCGCTCAATTTGAAAAGTCCATGTTCATGCAAAAGGATCAACAAATATTCAACCTTGGCGCTACTTCACATATGGCAACTGTAGCTTTTGATAAGCATGTTGAGTTTTGTGAAAAGTATATGTCTGAAGTTCATGAAACTGTATACACCTTATTTAAGGAAGGCCCCTCCAAAACTGCAATAAGCCATTCTACAGCCCTTTTCAAAATTGGTAGAGAATATTCGGTTTGGATTCCTAAGAAAATCGCGCTCCAATTAGAGCCATTTGAAAATGCTGTTCATAGAATTGGAACAAAATCTGGCTTGGTCGAGGATTTAGCAGATGATTCTAAAGATAAACCTAAGGCAATTTTCGAATCATATGCTGAATTCAAAAAAGTTATGGAACTTGATGATATAGAAACAGAAGACTATGATAAAAAAAATGTAATCGCAAAGGAAAATATCAAAGAAAAGATTAGATCAATACTTGGAATAAATGAACTGACAGAAATTAGACTTTTCATTATCAAAAAATCTGTCGATTTCATAAATAAAAACACTTAACAATGCCAATGCAGCGGACCACATAAGGCGGTGCGTTTCTGACAGTATCCCCTTAAAATATTTCGGTATCTTTAAATGCTGTTTTGGCTTTAAATGTGGCCGCTGATTGGCGGCGTTCGAAGCAAGATCTGGCAGGAAGGGATAATATGGGAGAGCCTGGAACTCTAATCAAGTTTGGACAACGGGAACATTTACTGAGACTCCGAAACGAAGGACTTCTCTACATGAATAATCTTCCATATTTTTGGAAGATTGAGGACGATGAACTTCGCGGTGACCCTTTTGATTGCGTTGCTGAAGTTGCAAGAGGACCAAGGATAAGCTTCCCATCAGCGGATGGAAAAGAGGTGTTCATGGAGGGGAATTGGACTCTAAGAATGCACCCGTCAGAACCAGAAAAGATCAACATATTCTGTATGTATGCGTTACGGCCACTTACTGAAGAAACCTTTCCCATAAACGAAAGGAATTTCCTGTTCGGCGAACATGCTTTGGTATTGATGAATCGTGATGAATTTATGCGGAGGATAGAATCAACCCTGAAATCTCAAAAGATCGTAGCCAAGGCCAATCTGGTTGAATACGTAGATGACGATTACACTGGGAAAATAGGCCCGTTCAGAAAACTCAGAATGTTTTCTTGTCAGTCCGAGTGGAGATTGGTATGTAAAGATGGTCCAGGCGGACCGCGAGAAATCACGATTGGTAGCATTAGGGATATTTCTGAGATAATACGTAGTGACGAGATAAACAAGGAGATAACGGTTCACTTCGAACAAGACGGTGCACCGGACCGCCGATAAAGCCAGCTCCCGGTGACCTTGCCGTTAGGCTTCGTATGAGGCAAGATTTCTTGAACTTACCATTGTATGGGTAAAGGTAATGAGTGAAGGTTGGATCTATATCGTAAGCACTCCCACTTACTCTGAAAAAGGTCTCTATAAAATTGGTCGGACCACTCATTCCCCTGAGGTTCGGGCTCAGCAGCTTTCACAAGCGACAGGTGTTTTAGAGGAATTCAAAGTCCTTTTCACCAAGGATGTTTCAGATTGTGAGTTGGCCGAAGGCATGATTCATGAGAAGTTAAAGTCATATCGATATAGAGGAGATAGGGAATTCTTTGCCGTTTCGTTGGATAATGCAAAATCAATTGTCAGTGAAGTTACCGAACAAATCGGCGCAGCATTGGCATTCGAAAAGGATATCAATTACAAAACTCTCGCAAGCTACTTGAGCCTTAAATACAGGGATAGAAAACCATCAAGTAGCACTGAAGTGTCCAAGTTAGCTGAGAATCTTATTGCCAACCATTATACTAAAATCAGAGAACTGGATAGAATCCTGGAGAGAAGTAAAAAAGCCTTGCGAGAATATGAAATCAAAGTTCTTAAAAAAAAATACTTACCACGAGTAAGGGCAACTCGAATCTCATTGGAGTTATTTGAGCCTGGTTTTCATATACGTATCGGAGAACGGTATCCAACTGGCGGCTTCTATCTTGGTGAAATGCTAAGGCCATTTCGCAAATTTGTATCAGAGTAAGTAACGAATCTTGGGCATAGCCTTTAGACTGAGATTTTTGCCTAACCATGGGGTGAAGCAGGATTGCAAAAAAGCTGGCGCTTTTTTGCAACCTCTTACCCCTGGTTATCACCGTTGATATCTGCTATATATGTCAGCTTTTAATCTACCTTAAAATGTTTATATACTACTGAGATATTCAAACATTATAGGACGGAGGTATCAATCTGGTATTACAACATTTTGTAACACTGTAGTATGCCAAGATATTACAGGTTTCGACAAACTAGAATTTGTTACGTTTTTCTCAACAATTCACAAGTCCCATGATATTTAGCTCTCAGTTAATATATCCCAGACAACGAAACGGCAAAAGCAATTCCCTTGACCTATCACTTCAAATTATGTATCAACATTAACAAACAGAGGCCGCAAGTAGCGTCGGAATAGGTTTGCGTGCATTACAATTACATGAATCTGGAAAAATGCCGAGCCAGACAACCCTTATGAGATATATAAATTTTTATAAATGCTCTAAGGATTGGCTGCTGACTGGCAGGGAACCTGTTTATGAAAGCCTTGATAAATCCACCGGTGCTGTTGGAGTTATTGATAAACCCGTCTCAGAATATAATGCGGATATGGATGATTTCGGAAAGGCTGTATCCGGGCTGAAAGAAATCTTCGACTCGGGCGACGCTGTATTAATATCGGCAATCCAGGCGAATATACAAGCTTTTCAAATCTCTGTAAGAAGAGAGGCACACATCCAGGAGCAAACAAAAGAAATTAATGATTTAAAAAAACGGATGGAGTCACTTGAAAGATGTATAAAGAAAAGTGACCGTAGAAAATGTGAGCGGCGCCTGGAGGATCTGGGGCCTCCGGACGATCTGGAACGCCGCTCTGGATCGGAAAGAAGAATAAATGCCGCTGGGGAATGATATGCTCCGCTCAACACTGCACCGCTTGCATTGAAGGGCGGAGGATAAATTGTAATATATGCTGTTTACGGGCTGTTAGGTAGGCACAACTTGATTTTTCCTATTAAACAAGGACGGATCTCCAGGCAAAATAATGAGCGAGTATTCGTGTTCCGAAAGCTGTATAAAGCGTTATAAATAGATTTACTACTCTCCTGAAAAGCCTCTGGGAATCACGAAAAAATAAAATACCTTAATCGTAGCTAAAAAGCGCGCCCGTTGGCCAAGCGCGCCGTTATAATCTTCAAAAATAGGACGAAGTGATTCTATGGAAGATAAAATAAATAAAATAGTGGAAGATAAAGGGAATAAAATAATTAATTCTGTTGAAAGGGTTTTGCGGTATCTTATGCCTGGGGTAGCCTTTTGTATACTATTTGCTTTGTCCTATCCTAATGCTTTCAGTTATATCTTTTGTAAAATTTCTGATAATAATTTATTCGTATTCCTTATAATTTTATCGATTGGGATGTCGATTTACATTATTCACTCCCAAGTTGTTAGATTTACGCTTGAGCGATATGTTTACTGGAAGAGACGATCTCCGGTAAATATATTCAGTGATAATGAGTCCTTGTGTAACTATTCTAAGGCACATGCAGACCTTATTATTTTTAGGGAAAAGGCACCCTATTATCCAAAGGAAAAGTACATTTACCTTTGGGCGATTATACACTACTCTTTTATGATGTCTTATTTGCTTTTATTTTTCGCTTTCCGGAACGAGGAAAAATCATGGGTTGATTCTTATGCAATATATATAGGTATTGGAGGATTTTTAATTTTCTTATTGTCGATCGGCTCATATCTTTATATGCAAGATCTTGAAAAAGATACAACTGCTGCCATTAAAAACTTGAATGAAACTACTCCGAAGTAATGTGAAAAAGGTAATTTATTCGTTGGCTGGTCCGCTTCAACCGCCATGTGTCCTGTAAAATAAAATCGCAAAAAAGGCGTATATTGTGTTGATTATAAAGATTATTTATACTGCTTTTATGGTTTGGTTACTATGTTTTTTTATTGTCTTTCTACAAAGCCTCTGGGAATCACAAAAAAATAAAATATCTTAGCTGAAATTCTTCCGCCGTAAATCAACATTTAATGTGAGGTGATATATGAAAAAATTAATAGTAATAATTACAGCTTGCTGGCTTTTAAGCGCATGCTCTCCAGAAATTGGCAGTGAGGAGTGGTGTAAGGAGCTCAAAAAAAAGCCGAAAGGTGACTGGACTGCAAATGAAGCAAGAGATTATGTGAAGCATTGTATTTTGAAATAATAAAGGGACGCAGGCAAAAAACACGCTTGCACCCTTCAACTCAAACGTTAATGGGGTTCGGGACGGGGTTTGGGGCCTAAATATGATGTAGGTTGTGCTGATTGTAAAGATTATTTATTCCGCTTTCCTGGTTTGGCTACTAAGTTTCTTTTTTGCCCTCCTGGAAAGCCTCTGGGAATCACGGAAAAATAAAATGCCTTAATTTGGAGTCACCTATGAACTATTTAGTCCTTGATACAAATATTTATATCAATTTATGCTTGAAAAGATCGAAGAGCGTCACAGCTCCATGCCTTGCAAGCCTTTTAAAATTATTAGATGGTAATGAAATAAAAATTGTTTTACCTGATATTATCGAAAAGGAATTTTTACGAAAGATTGAGCCTGTATTTGAAGATTCAGAACGACGTTTAAGAGAATTTAAAAATAATATAGATAAGTTATTCCTTCCTCATGATATACCCGACAAACTTAAACAAGAGACTAAAAAAAATTTAATGGAAATATTATCTAAGTTTAAAAATATAGATATTCAAGAACAGATAAGACCGATATCGGACATAATGAAACATGAAAATACAGTTTTAGTACCAACAAATGATGATTTACTCTTGAAAGCCTTTAAAAGAGTTATTGAAAAGCAAGCCCCAGCTCACAATAAAAATAAAAGGAGCGAAGCTGACTGCTTGATAGTTGAATCGATAATATGGTATTTCTCCACCATTGATGATAAAGAGAAGGTCTTTTTTATAACCGATAATAAATCTGATTTCGCTAATCCTGATAACCCAGAAGAGGTACATCTCGACCTGCTACCTTCTTTTAAAGATTTAGGCATTAACTATGCCCCATATCTTACAAAAATCCTAAAAGAGCAATTTGGGCAGGAAATCGACGAAGAAGATATAAAATTTGAACAAGATCTACCATTACTCGGCTTTTCACACGGCTTTGGCCCTGGGTTTGGATCTTCATTTAGCACCCGTACAAGCATGGGTGAAGGGGCCTCAATCGCAGTAGTACCTGCCCCAAATTCTCGATATACAGATCAATCCCCATCTTGGCCTGGTGATTATGGAGAGGGTTCTTAGAAAAATAAATATTAATGGCAACAGCCAAACCTGTCACTGGAAATGGACGTGCGTAAACTCGCGCCATTCAGCTTTGCGAACCCCGCAGTACTGTCTTTCTCAGGAAACAATCTATGAATAAAATAGAAGAATCTCAGAGCAAAATTAAGAAACTATATGAACATATTAAGGAGTCTTCTGTCCCAGTTTTAAAAGAGATGCAAGCCCTTCATTGGGCATACATTTGTTGATTTTCATATTATTTAGACCGGCATTTTCTGATTAAATTGAACAATAAGGATTGTTTTCAGATTAAATTAAACGGGGCCGATCAATGAACACAGACCGACCCGGTTTTACTTCAGAAAGTCATATCATTTGCTTG
>JAUWMJ010000178.1 GCA_030613225.1 Desulfobacterales bacterium | reverse complement strand
GAACTGGCAAAAGTATTAAAAAACGAAGGGTTTATCAGGAATTTTAAATTTATCAGGGATGAAAAGCAGGGAATTTTACGTATATACCTTAAATACGGTGAAGACCATAGCAACGCAATATATGAGCTCAAACGCGTCAGCAAACCAAGCAGGCGGGTTTATACAAAGAGTAGAGATATAAAGCCTGTTTTCAATGGTCTGGGAATAGCGATTTTATCTACATCCAAAGGAATAATGACTGATAAAACGGCAAGGAAAGAGAATGTGGGGGGGGAGATTCTCTGCAATATATGGTAGATTCAAAAGGGAGTAACAAATGTCTCGAGTAGGTAAAAAACCGATAACGATACCTGAAAAAACAAAGATAACTTATAAGGACAGGATAGTTACAATACAGGGTGAAAAAGGTCTACTGAAAAGATCAATTAATCCTATGATCGACCTGAAAATCAAAGATGGTATTATAAATGTAATAATGATGAAAGACGACAGAATGGGTCGATCTTTGCAAGGTCTTACCCGGAGTCTTGTTGCAAATATGATAACCGGCGTGAACAAAGGATTTGAACGTGCTCTGGAAATTAACGGGATCGGTTATCGAGCTGAACTAAATGGCAAAACTATTGTATTAAATCTTGGATATTCAAACCCTGTCAACTTTGAGCTTCCTGAAGGAATTTCAGCAGCCATTGACAGAAACAATATTATAAAGCTTTCCGGAATAGATAAGGAGAAACTGGGGCTGGCAGCAGCGGCAATAAGACAATTAAGGCCCCCAGAGCCTTATAAGGGAAAAGGAATCAAATACGCAGGGGAACGGATACGAAGAAAAGCCGGGAAAACCGGAGTGAAATAGGCATAACAGGGATATTAAAAAGATGGGGTTTTTAAATTTAAGAAAACAGGCATGGCTAAAGAGGAAAAAGAGAATAAGAAAAAAGGTGTTCGGCAGCCAGGAGAAGCCACGACTATGTGTGTTCAGAAGTTCAAAGCATATATATGCGCAGGTTATAGATGATGCTGCGGGTCATACTCTTGCTTCAGCGTCGAGTATGGAAAAAGACGCAAAAGAGCATTTAGAAAAAGGTAATAAGGCTGCAATAGCAAAATACATAGGAAAAATTGTTGCTGAACGCAGCATGGAAAAAGGTATTAAAAAAGTAGTATTTGACAGGAACGGTTTTTTATACCACGGCCGTGTTAAGGCTGTTTCTGATGGCGCACGGGAAGCAGGTCTTAAATTTTAGCCGAAATTAAGCGAATCTTAACCCGGACAAGCCGGAACTAAAAATATTTGCCACTAAGGCACAAAGACACGAAGGGTTTTAATTTGTTCTTAGTGTCTTGGTGTCTTGGTGGCGAGAAGAAAAAAGTTTTTCCACAAAAAGCACAAAATCTACAGATAAGAAACTAAGGAGGCAGGTACTTGTTTAAACAAAATACAGATGATAACCAGTTAATAGACAAGGTAGTTCATATTAACAGGGTTGCAAAAGTCGTAAAAGGCGGTCGCAGGTTCAGTTTTAGTGCAATCGTTGTTGTTGGTGATGGTGAAGGATCTGTGGGTTTTGGGCTGGGTAAGGCAGGAGAAGTGCCGGAAGCAATTCGGAAAGGTATGGAAAAAGCGAAAAAGAGCATGGTTAATGTACCTCTGGTAGATGGAACAATACCTTACCAAACAATAGGAAGATTTGGCGCAGGAAGAGTTCTGCTGAAACCCGCATCTCAGGGAACCGGTGTTATCGCAGGGGGTGCTGTAAGAGCTGTCCTTGAGGTTGCCGGTGTTCAAAACATTCTTACAAAATGCATGGGATCGCACAACCCTCATAATGTGGTTAAAGCGACGATTAGCGGGCTTGAACAGCTTCAGAGCAAAGAGCAGGTAGCCAAAAGACGCGGAATAAATGTGGAAGACCTTTAAATTGAAGATTTTCGATTGATGATTGGCGATTACAAACACTTTTAAACATTTGGAAAATAGTTAAAAAAAATCAATCGGCATAGATAATCAGAGGGAATTATAGATGGCAGGGACATTGAAAATAACGCTTGTCAAGAGCATGATAGGAAGACCGGAAAAGCACCGAAGGGTATTGCGAGGTATGGGGCTGCAAAAGCTTAATAGAAGTGTCGAGCTTCAAGATAAACCATCTATCCGCGGGATGATAAACAAAGTATCGCATCTGGTGAAAGTTGAGGAGAATATTGATGAAGCTTAATGAATTATCGCCTGCAAGCGGATCACGTAAATTAAAAAAACGTCTGGGACGTGGTGTTGGGTCAGGTACAGGCAAGACAGCAGGCAGGGGAACAAAGGGACATAACAGTCGTTCCGGCGGAGGTGTGAGACCTGGTTTTGAGGGCGGCCAGATGCCTATCCATCGCCGTTTGCCAAAACGCGGGTTCGCCAATATTTTCAGAAAGAAAATAATAGAAGTAAATATTCGTGACCTGTCAAGATTTGAAAGCGGTAGCACGGTTGATGAAGCAGCACTAATACGGATGGGACTTGTTAAAGGAAAAAGAGACGGAATAAAACTCCTTGGCCTGGGTGAGATAAATTATCCGCTTCAAATTAAGATAAACAGGATCAGTGAGAATGCCAGGAAAAAGATTGAATCGGCTGGCGGAAGCATAGAGGTTGTATAAATGATTGGCGGCGGGTTTGGCAACATATTCAAAATTCCCGAGCTGAAAAAAAGGATTTTTTTCACTCTTGCGTTTCTGATTATATACCGTGTGGGAGTGCATGTGCCGGTTCCGGGTATAGACGCTGCAGCTCTCGCTGAAATTTTTGACAGAGCCAAAGGGACTATACTTGGAATTTTTAATATGTTTTCCGGAGGTGCTTTAGAGCGGTTATCTGTTTTCGCTTTAGGGATAATGCCTTATATTAGTTCATCGATTATATTGCAGCTTATGACCGTGGTTGTGCCGCATCTTGAGCGATTAAAAAAAGAGGGTGAACAGGGGCGGAAAAAGATTACTCAATATACTCGATACGGAACCGTTGTTTTAAGTATCATACAGGGCTTTGGTATAAGTGTCGGTCTTGAAAGAATGGGGGCTGTTATCGAACCGGGATGGTCTTTCAGAATGATGACGGTCATTACCCTTACTGCCGGAACTGCATTTATCATGTGGCTGGGGGAACAGATTACTGAACGCGGTATCGGCAACGGTATTTCTCTTATTATATTCGCCGGCATTGTGGCCAGTATGCCGACAGCGATTGCAAATACATTTCGCCTTGTATCAACAGGAGCGATGGGAATATTTCCTGTGCTGGTTTTGACTGTTCTAATGGTTATTGTTGTAGCTGTTATTATATTTGTCGAACAGGCTCAGCGCAGAATACCTGTTCAATATGCCAAAAGGATTATCGGCAGAAAAATGTATGGCGGTCAGAGTACGCATCTGCCGCTTAAGATTAATACATCAGGCGTAATACCGCCTATTTTCGCTTCATCAATTATGATGTTTCCGGCAACTATTGCCAGTTTTATAACTGTTGCCTGGATGCAGAATATTGTCTCTTCAATAACACCGGGCAATGTTGTATATGAACTGTGTTATGTGGGGATGATATTCTTTTTCTGTTACTTTTATACAGCCGTTACATTTAACCCGGTTGACGTGGCAGATAATATGAAAAAACAGGGCGGTTATATTCCGGGTATTCGCCCGGGTAAACGTACCGCAGATTATATTGACAGGGTATTAACACGTATTACTCTTGGTGGGGCTGTATATGTTTCAGCAGTATGCGTTCTGCCATCCATCCTGATAACAAAATTTAATGTTCCTTTTTATTTTGGTGGTACCGCACTTTTGATTGTTGTAGGGGTTGCCATTGATACGATTGCACAAATGGAATCGCACATGTTAAGCCGCCATTACGAGGGGTTTTTGAAAAAAGGCGGAGCCAGGATGAAGGGGCGACAGTGATATGGTGGTTTTAAAATCACCTAAAGAAATTGAAAAGATACGCGCGAGCAATCAAATTGTTGCAAAGATTCTTTCTGTGCTTGAATCAGAGGTCAAACCGGGAGTTAACACGCTTTATTTAAACAACCTTGCAGAAGAACTGGCAAGGAAGAACAAAGCAAAGCCTGCATTTAAAGGCTACAGGGGTTTTCCATATTCACTCTGCACTTCGGTTAATGAAGCAGTTGTTCATGGATTTCCTTCTAAAAGGGCGCTTAAAGAGGGCGACATTTTAAGCATGGATTTTGGAGTTCTTTTTGGCGGCTATTACGGAGACTCTGCGTTGACTGTGGGTGTTGGTAAGGTATCAGAATCCGCCCGTCGGCTTATGAATGTCACGGAACAGGCGCTTTATAAAGGAATTGAAAAAGCAGTTGTAAATGGTCGCCTTTCAGATATTTCCCATGCAGTTCAAAAACATGTGGAAGATGCCGGATTTTCAGTTGTTCGTATATTTGTAGGCCATGGTATCGGCAGCGGTCTTCATGAAGATCCCCAGATACCAAATTTTGGGAAACCTGGCATGGGAATACATTTAAAACCGGGGATGACGTTAGCTGTTGAACCCATGGTAAATGAAAAAGGTTATGATGTTGAGGTACTTGAAGACGGGTGGACAGCGGTAACAAAAGATGGTGGTTTATCCGCACATTTTGAACATACAATAGCAATTACGAATGATGGACCTGCTATTTTAAGTGCAAGAGACGGGAGTAGATGATGGCTAAAGAGGAATTGATAAAAACAGAAGGAATTGTCCTTGAGACTTTGCCCAATGCAATGTTCAAGGTGGAACTGGAAAACAAGCACCAGGTCCTAGCACACATTTCAGGGAAGATGCGTATGCATTTTATCAAAATCTTACCTGGAGACAAAGTTTCGGTTGAGCTTTCGCCATATGATCTTAGCAGGGGCAGGATAACTTACAGGGCGAAATAGTACCTGCCGGTTTTCGATTCGCTCCAACGGATCAGGAAAAAAGGAGTTTCAGATGAAAGTCAGGTCATCGGTTAAAAAAATGTGCAGTAAATGTAAGATAGTCCGCAGAAAAGGGGTTGTAAGGGTAATCTGCGAAAATAAAAGGCATAAACAAAGGCAGGGATAAAAGGAGGATAAGCTTTGGCAAGAATTGCGGGTGTAGATTTACCCAAGCGTAAGCGAGTTGAGATCGGGTTGACATATATTTACGGTATAGGCAGGTCCGAATCAAATAAAATACTGAAACAGCTAAAGATTAACCCGGATGCAAAGACTGATCAACTGTCGGAATCGGAGATTAATAGTATCCGCAAAGTAATAGACAGTGAATATAAAGTAGAAGGTGAACTCCGCACGGAAATATCCATGAATATAAAAAGATTGATGGATCTTGGAGCATACCGTGGACTTCGTCATAGAAGGTCACTGCCGGTTCGGGGCCAGAGGACAAGTACGAACGCACGTACGCGCAAAGGACCCAAAAGGTCGGCTGTAAAGAAGAGAGGCGGGATAAAGAAAAAATAATAACACACTCATTACCAGATAAGATATAGGAACTTTATACATGGCTAGAAAAACCCGTACCAAAAAAAAAGAAAAAAAGAATATAGCCAGTGGCGTAGTACACATCCAGGCTACTTTTAATAATACAATAGTTACAATAACGGATCCCGGCGGCAATGTCCTGACATGGTCAAGCTCAGGTGTTCAGGGCTTTAAGGGGTCACGCAAAAGCACACCTTTTGCAGCCCAGCTTGCGGCTGAAGACGCAGCAAAAAAGGCGATGGAAAATGGGATGAGAAATGTTGAGGTCTATGTAAAAGGCCCTGGGCCGGGTAGAGAATCAGCACTTCGTTCGCTGCAGGCAACTGGGCTTAAAGTTGTAATTATTAAAGACGTAACACCTATACCGCATAACGGTTGCAGGCCGCCTAAAAGGCGCAGAGTTTAAAACTGATTGTTTCGTAAAAAGTAAAAAAAGCACTTTTTACGAAATGTTTTAATCCCGCCTGGGCGGGACTGATGAATTCGATTTTTTACGAATTCATCAACTATTAATTGCTTGACCAAAAAGGAGGAAGACTTGGCAAGATATACAGGCTCGGTATGCCGCTTATGCAGGCGGGAAAATATAAAAATGTATCTTAAGGGAGATCGCTGTTATTCCGACAAGTGTGCTTTTGATCGACGTGGATATCCGCCGGGACAACATGGCCAGCGTCGTGGAAGAAAGATATCTGATTATGGTATTCAACTTAGAGAAAAGCAGAAGGTAAAACGTATTTACGGTCTGTCGGAAAAGCAGTTTCACCTGTTTTTTGAAAGGGCGGAGCGTAAAAAAGGTATAACAGGATCAAATCTTCTTATGATGCTTGAAAGGCGATTTGACAATGTAGTATATCGTCTGGGTTTCGTTAATTCACGCACCCAGGGTCGACATTTTGTAAAACACAATCATTTTCAGATAAACAGTAAGAAGGTTAATATTCCGTCATATCTTGTAAAAGAAGGTGATGTTATTGAAATACGGGAGAAAAGCCGGAAAATGCAGGCCATTACTGATGCCCTTGATGCTGTTGTGCGAAGAGGTATTCCACAGTGGCTCGAACTGGAAAAAGATAACATGAAAGGAATAGTCAATTCTTTCCCTGAACGGGAAGATATTACAATGCCCATGCAGGAGCAGCTTATAGTAGAGCT
>JAUWMJ010000017.1 GCA_030613225.1 Desulfobacterales bacterium | reverse complement strand
CCTCCTGCAATGGCAATCAGGCTGCTGATGATGAACAAAAAAGACGTATCCATATTTTCATACAGATAGCCGCTAAGGAAAAATCCAACCATTAACCCAAGTCCATACGTTGCGGCATTATTTATAGCCTGTCCCAGAGTTTTGTTTTTATCCGGTGACAGCAAATCGATATATAGGATACTTGCCATATGAAATGTTCCGTACGTGACAGCATGCAAAAGCTGTGAAATAAGGATTATAGTTTCAGATGTTGCAAAAAAGAGAATAAACCATCTTAGTGCCGCCACAATGAAAGAAAATGTGAGTATTTTTTCAGGTGAAAAGGTCTTAAATATCCTGTCTGACTTAATCATTACAAGTATTTCGGCTGTTGATGCTAAAGCCCAGGCAACTCCGATGAATGCATTGCTGTAGCCAAGATTTTCAAGATGTATGGAAAAGAAACCGTAATATGCACCATGGCTTACCAGCATTAAAAAGGCACAAAATAAAAAAATGATAACACGGATGTTTAAAAGCGATTTTGTGACCGATGAAAGAAGGTCTTTTTTTGCAATTTTGATATCCGGTATTTTGAAGGAAATGGATGCCTGAACCAGGGAACCGGTAAGAATCAATACAAGTATTAAACTGACAGAAAAAAGATCTATAATTTTTCCAAGTGAAATGACGACCAGGACAAAACTGATAGAGCCCCACATCCGTACCCTTCCATAACTTTTCTTTTCTTTGCCGAGAACATCCATGGAAAAGGCTTCGAGAAAGGATATAATCGGGGCGTAAAAGATGCCATAAAAAGCTGTAATTACAAGCATTAACCAGAAGTTATCGGTAAAAAGATAAAAAATCCAGATAAGTGCGCTGGTAATATTGCACAAAATATATATTGGTCTTCTGATTTGGAAACGGTCTGCCAGAACTCCCCAGGCAAGGGAGAAAAAAACCAGAGTCACGGATCTCAATGCAGAAAGGGCTCCTATTTGAAAACCGGTAAATCCGATATGATAGCAGTATAGATTAAAATAGGGCAAAAAAATGCCGAGTACACCAAAATATAAGAAGTATTGTGAGGCGATAAGGTACTTAAATGAATTCCGGTGTTTTTCACTCATTGTTTATTTAATTTTTAAAACCACGTCCTTCCCAGCTTGACGGGATCTTCGATGGGCGTGGTCAGAGATAATTGGCTTTGCCTGAAGTAAATCTCAAAGAGTGACTGAAGAGTGACTAAAGTGAACTAAAGTGACTAAAGTGACTAAAGTTAAGGAATTCTGTCTATTTTATTATTATAAAAAAGATGGCTTGCCGGGGCGTCTTGTCGGGTCGTAGCTTGAAAAGCGAAGCCTGAAGCCAATCAGGCTTCACCTTTGGTTACGCCGCGACAAGAGGCGAAGACGGGCCTGCCTCGGCGTAGCCGAAGGCGAAGACGGGCCTGCCTCGGCGTAGCCGAAGGCGAAGACGGGAGCATCCGGCTTCGCTATGCTATGCCGGACAAGGAGCGACACCACAACTTTAGACACTTTAGGCACTTTAGCTCACTTTAGTCACTCCTACTTGTAATTATCTCTGACCACGCACAAAGGACGTGATTTTAAAAATCGAATAAAATGCACTCAAAACGTATTACAATAGCCCTTGCAGGCAACCCTAATTCCGGAAAAACAACAACGTTTAATAATATTACCGGGACCAGGCAAAAAGTCGGAAACTGGCCTGGCGTAACGGTTGAAAAAAAAGAGGGCACAGTTAATAAGTTCGGATACGATCTTACAATTATTGATCTTCCCGGAACATACAGCCTGACCCCCTTTTCTATTGAAGAAATCATTGCTCGGAATTTTGTTCTTGAAGAATGTCCTGACGTTGTCATCGATATTATTGATTCTTCCAATCTTGAACGAAGCCTTTACCTTGCAACCCAGCTAAGGGAAATCGATTGCAAGGTTATATTTGCCCTGAATATGGCAGACCTGGCCAAGACTCGTGGAATTAAAATTGATGCCCAAAAGCTTTCCGAGCTTCTTAATGTACCGGTTGTTTTTACAATCGGCAATAAAAATGAAGGCATAAATAATCTTTTAAAAGAAGCCGTTAAACTGGCAAAATCAAGCTCTAAAATACCTCAAGAGCGTAAGGTTCGGTATAACAAGGATATTGAAAATTCCATCTACAAAATTCAAAGCCTTATTGAACTAAAGATTGCAGAAAAACTTCCCTATAATACCAGGTGGACGGCTATAAAGCTTTTAGAAGACGATAAAATTGTAAAAAAGCGCATTCTTGAAAAGGCCGGCGACAGAACTGAAAAAATTCTTCAGGAAGCTTTATCTCAGCGAAGTTATCTAAGGGACCGTTTTGACGATGAACCGGAAATCATCATGACAGATGAACGATACGGATTTATTGCCGGAATTATTAAAGAAGTACATACAACATCCATTAAAGAACGCATAGATATATCTCGAAACATTGATCTTGTTTTGACAAATCGCTTTATCGGGTTCCCGATCTTTTTTATTTTTATCTGGGCAATGTTCCAGATAACTTTTTCCTTCGGCGCCTATCCAATGGAGTGGATTGGCACAGGTGTAAGTTTTCTATCGTCAACACTGGACGGTTTGCTTACTGAAAGTCTTTTTAAGGATCTTTTGCTAAACGGGATTATTGCAGGTGTCGGAAGTGTTATAATCTTTATGCCGAATATTATGATTCTTTTCTTCTGCATCGCAATTTTCGAAGATACCGGATATATGTCGAGAGCTGCTTTTCTCATGGACAAGATAATGCACCTTATCGGCCTTCACGGAAAATCGTTTATTCCCATGCTCATGGGGTTTGGGTGTAATGTCCCTGCCATCATGGCTGCCAGGACTCTCGAAAGTGAAAAAGACCGTATCCTTACAATCCTTATTACTCCCTTTATGTCCTGTTCGGCAAAACTGCCTATTTATATTGTACTTGCAGGAACGTTCTTTGGTGTAAGGGCCGGAACTGTTATCTTCTCTATTTATCTTGTCGGAATTGTTCTTTCCATTTTAACCGGCCGCCTTTTCCGCTCGACTCTCTTGAGGGGCGCTGATGCTCCCTTTGTCATGGAGCTTCCGCCATACCGGGTTCCCATGTTAAAAAGTCTTTTGATTCACATGTGGGACCGCAGCAAAATGTTTTTAAAAAAAATGGGCGGGATAATACTTATTGGTTCTGTTGTTGTATGGGCGTTTTCTGCTTTTCCCCGCAGTACAGAGTACTCTTATGATTATAACGGTGAAATTGAAAAGATTAAAGCGTCTTACGAGACTGGAATCAAGGCAGGTAATGTTGATAATAAAATACTGGACAAGAAAAAAGATGCAGATATACTTGAAATAACCAGGGCCCAAAGAGCCGAGCAAGTTGAAAAATCCTATATGGGTCGTATGGGCAAAACCATTTCACCTTTATTTTCACCCTTAGGTATTGATTGGCGCGGAGGAGTAGCCCTTCTCACCGGGTTTGTTGCCAAAGAGATTGTTGTAAGCACAATGGCTGTTCTTCATGCTGCCGAAGAAGAGTCGGACGCTTTAAAGAATGCTCTTTTATCATCGAAAATGACTCCCCTTTCTGCGCTTTCAATGATGATTTTTGTTCTTTTGTATCTTCCATGCCTTGCCACAGTTGCAGCAATTAAACGGGAAACCGGTTCCTTTAAATGGATGTTTTTCAGCATTGCATACAATACTTCCATTGCATGGTTTGCAGCCTTTTGTGTTTATCAGGGAGGAAAGTTTTTGGGCGCTTAGTATTTTAAAGTACGCTAACATATATTTCTATGTTTATAGTTTATTATGTAACCGGATGGAATATTTTCGAAGTGACTAAAGTGATCTAAAGTGCCTAAAGTGTCTAAAGTTAAGGAATTCTGTCTATTTTATTTTTATAAAAAATGATGGCTTACCAAGGCGTATTGTCGGGGCGTAGCTTGAAAAGCGAAGCCTGAAGCCAATCAGACTTCACCTTTGGTTACAAGAGGCGAAGACCGGAGCATAGCGACTCATTAACTTTAGGCACTTTAGCTCACTTTAGTTCACTTTAGGCACTTTAGTTCACTTTAGGCACTTTACTTCACTTTTATGAAATCTACAGAAAAAACATTTCAAGTTGATAAACCACAGGCTAAAGAAGCTGTTGCCGCCCATATCGAGATTAAAAAAGCTCGAAGCAGGGCTGCCCTTTCAGTTGCACTCAACCTTTTGCTGTCTTTAGGCAAAGGTGTTGCCGGTGTTCTTGGCGGCTCTTCAGCACTTGTCGGTGATGCCATCCATTCTGCTACTGATGTGGTTGGATCTGCCGCTGCCTATACCGGTCTTTGGCTGGCAGGCAAGAAACACCCTTCCTTTCCCTACGGCCTTTACAAAGCCGAAACACTGGCAACGCTAATTACCTCAATTGCTGTAATTTTTGCAGGCTATGAAGTCGGCAGGCGGGCACTTTTAGGGCCGAATATCCTGCCTGATGTTGCGATTACACTTCCTGTTGCATTGATTTCCCTGGTAATTACTTTTTCTTTCGGGTTTTACCAGCTTCACACAGGTAAAAAACTGCATTCAAAAGCCCTTCAAGCCGACGCTCGTGACTACCTGGCTGACGGGCTTTCCACATTGGTTGTAGTTTTCAGTCTTATCGGTGCATACTATGGTTTACGACTTGACAGGTGGGCTGCAGGTGCTGTGTCAATTTTTATTTTCTGGTCCGGAGGCAACCTGCTGTTGCGGGCACTTCGTGATCTGATGGATGAAGCCATCGACCGCGATACTGAACGAAAGATCATATCGCTGGTTGAAACTCATCCCCGCGTAGAACATGTTGAACGGTGCTTAAGCCGTATGGCAGGAGGCCGTTTTATTGTCGATCTCGATGTTATTCTTCGTTCCTGTTCCCTTGAACTAGCCCATCGTATAGGCCACAACCTGGAAAATAATATCCTTCTGACCTTTTCCCAGGTTGTCATGACCAGCGTTAAAATCCACAGTCATGAGCCTGATAAATTTCGACGGCTTACGCCTGTGAAAAAACCTGAAGGGGAGATAGAAGCCCACATGGCAAGAGCTCCCTGGTTTTTACTCGAAACCATTAACAGGGCCGATGGAAAAATTTCCCATCGTGAATATATCCGTAATCCCCATTGGCAAGCAGAAACCAAAAAAGGATTCCTTGTGGGAAAATTGCTGCTCGGCTTTAAACCTGACCAGGTAATTGTAGTTGAGAAAAAGGAAGGGACTGCGGCTGCCCTGCTAAGTGAAGCGGGAGTTGAGCTGATTTTATCTTCTGATCTCGCTGCTAAAGGGAAAGAGCTTATAGCTGATAGTTCATAGCTCATAGTAATCCGCCTGCGGCGGACTGGCTATCAGCTTTCAGCTATGAGCTAATAAATTATGGAGTAATTTATTCAAATGAATATTATCACCACATCTATTGAGGGTGTACTTATTATTGAACCGGCTGTATTCAAAGACAACCGTGGATTCTTTATGGAAACTTATCACCATGAAAGATATCAGGAATCTGGTATTTCCAGGGTCTTTGTTCAGGACAACCTTTCTTTTTCAGTTCAAGGCACTTTGCGCGGTTTGCATTATCAGGTAAAACATCCCCAGGCAAAACTTGTCCAGGTTATAACAGGTGAAATATTCGATGTGGCTGTTGACATCAGGTACGGTTCATCAACATTCGGCAAATGGACAGGTGCTTATCTGTCTGATCAAAACAAACGTCAGCTCTTTATACCTGAGGGTCTCGCCCACGGCTTTTGCGTGATGAGTAAAACAGCCCGTTTTTTATATAAATGCTCTGATTTCTACGCTCCGAAAGATGAGTGCGGCATAAATTGGGCGGATTCCGATATTGGTATAGACTGGCCTGTTAAAAATCCAATCGTTTCTGAAAAAGACAGACAAAACCTTAAGCTTTGCGACCTTCTTCCAAAGCAGCTTCCCTCATAGGAGAAAAGCATATGAAACTTTTAATCATCGGGTCAAAAGGGCAACTAGGCTCAGAGTTGGTGAGAGAATCCAAAAGAAATGATTTTTCATTCCTGGCCCTTGACCTTCCGGAATTTAATATAACGGACCTGTCTTGTGTTGAAAAAACTCTTGCTGATTTTAAGCCTTCAATTGTTATAAATGCAAGTGCATATACAAATGTCGATAAGGCGGAAACAGATCTCGCAATTGCATTTTCAGTAAACAGCGATGGACCTGCCAACCTTGCCGTCTCTTGTGATAAAAACCGGATACCGATCATTCATATCTCAACGGATTATGTTTTTGACGGCAGTAAAGGCCAACCTTATGCCGAGTCGGACCCTGTATCACCTCTTGGCGTTTACGGAAAAAGTAAAGAAGAAGGCGAAAGCAAACTGCGATCTATACTTAAACAGCATATTATTCTGCGTACTTCCTGGCTGTATGGCGCATACGGGAATAATTTTGTAAAAACAATGCTTCGGCTCGGTAATGAAAAAGAGATAATAAAAGTTGTTTCAGATCAATACGGTTGTCCTACCTGTGCTGCCGATCTGGCTGAAGCTGTCGTGGATATTTCAAAACAAATTACACAAAGCTTTAAAATTGCCTGGGGAACTTACCACTATTGCGGCCTTGGAATAACAACATGGCACAAATTTGCAAAAGCGATATTTGAAATTGCAAGTCGATACCAAAATTATAAAGTATCCAGCGTTGAAGCAATCACAACCGCCCAATACCCTACCAGGACAAAAAGACCGGCTTTTTCCGCCCTTGATTGCGGCCTTATTAAAAAACACTTTGGGATAAATACAAAACCATGGCAGGAAAGTCTTGAAAAAACAATTAAACGAATATTGATGAATTCGTAAAAAGCGGAATTCATCAAATTTTAAGTTTTTATAAACTCGTAGAAAGCTACAATATGCAGCTTTGCGGCACTGTAACCGGAAATACCTTGTCAATCATATCAAGGTATTGCAAATACGAGATACAACTATTTTAATATCGAATATCGAACAAGGAATTTCGAATGTCGAAGTGTGGAATCGCTACGCTCTATCTTTTAAATATTAAAAATTGGTAGAATACCTTACTTCGACATTCATTATTCCTTGTTCGATATTCTGCGGTTCAAAATACGTCAGAAAAGTTGTTTTTTGAAAGCCCAATAACTTTACGAGATAACAAATAATGTCCATGACAAAGAACGAAAAAGTTGAGCTTCTTGCTCCTGTGGGCAATCCGGAAAAACTAGAAATCGCCATTCATTATGGAGCGAATGCGGTTTATCTTGCCGGCAAAGAGTTCAGCCTTAGAAACTTTTCGGGAAATTTCACCTATGATGAACTTCAAAGCGCCGTAAAATATGCACATAAAACAGGTGTTAAGGTTTATGTGGCATGCAATATATACTCAAGGAATTTTGAACAAAAAGCGGTCACCGATTATCTGAAATATATTGCGAAAATCGGTGCGGATGCTGTCATCATCTCCGATCCTGGAATATTCATGGAGGCAAGCAGCGTTATACCGGAGATTCCCGTGCATCTCAGTACCCAGGCCAACACAACTAATTACAAAAGTGCATTGTTCTGGGAAAAACTGGGCGTTAAAAGAATAAATGTAGCAAGGGAGCTTTCTTTAAAGGAGATAAATGAGATTGCCTCGCAAAGCTCGCTGGAAGTAGAAGCTTTTGTTCACGGAGCCATGTGTATTTCTTATTCAGGCCGATGTCTTCTCAGCAGTTTTATGTCGAATCGAGACAGCAACCGTGGTATGTGCACACACCCATGCAGGTGGAAATATGCCGTCGTCGAGGAATTAAGGCCTAATAAATACTATCCCCTGGCTGAAGATGACCGTGGCAGCTATATCTTTAATTCAAGCGATTTGTGCATGATTGAACACATCCCGGAAATTATCGAATCAGGCATAGATTCATTTAAAATTGAAGGTAGAATGAAGTCAATCAACTATCTTGCATCAACTGTAAAAGTTTACAGAGAAGCTATTGACAGCTATTATGCATCACCTGAAGATTATGAAACCAAAACCAGGTGGATTGAAGAACTTGCCTCAATAAACAACCGTGGCTATTGCACAGGCTTTTATTTTGGAGATCCTGATCAGATATTGCCGAATTACACGAAAAATAAACCTTTAAGCGACCATCTGTTTATTGGAAAAGTAATCGAAAAAGCAGGCCGGTGCCTGTCATATATTGAGGTTAGAAACAAAATCTTCAAAGGTGATGATGTCGAAGTCCTTGGAAGAAAAGGTCCGGTGGTTAAGGATAAATTAATAGATATTATCGATACCGACGGTCAATCAGTGCCTTTTGCCCAGCCCGGAAGCAGGGTCACTGTCTTGTTGAATAACGAGTATTTTCCCAATGATTTGATTAGAAGAGTAATAGGCGCAACATAACAACTAAAAAGTACGGAATTTTGTACCCGTTCACGTCCATTCGGCACAAAATGGTCGCATAATCTCCGTTTTGTAAGCGTTCACAGGTGCTGCAGATGTGCGTGATCAGGGCGACCAGCTATAGTCTGCTCCTCTGCTTGGTTGCCCTGATCGCGTGCAGATGCGGTGCCTGTGCACGCTTACAGAACGGTTTTCATTGGTGCCCCCTGATAGACAGGGAACTACCACTCTTTGAAAATCTTAGCTGCCGTATCTATATCATCAGGACAGAATACAAAAAGACATTTTTCATCCGGTGACGAAACCGATCCATAAACATAACTGATGTTTATACCTTCTTCCCCGAACTTTGTTGTTATTTTTGCCATCTCTCCAGGTATGTTTTCAAGTTCAAGTGCGATCACCGGCATTACATCAAAAACATATTCATTTTTTGCAAGCAGGTTCACAGCCTTGTCAGTATCGCCCACCAGAAGACGTATCAGGGCAAATTCCACCGAGTCCTTTCGCATTGAGTTATAACTGGCAACAGAAGCGATTCTCTTTATCGATTTTCCCCTTGCCTTAAAAAGCTCCTGCACATAACTTGATGCGTCCTGTATTGTAAGCGCATCTATATTAATCCCCTCATCTGCAAAAAGTACAGCCAACCTGCCAAGCTCACCAGGAACATTCCTCATAAAAAGCGATATTTCAGTTCTTACCATTTTTACCTCCTGATCCTAAGCCGGATAAACCGGAAATGCTAAATTCGAATGTTTTAATAACCAGAAATTAGTGCTTTAGTCAACAGTGCACTAATTATCTATTCACAATTTATAATTTGATTTTAACAAATACATTTTTAAGGGTAAATAATTGTCAATTGTGAATTGAAAATTGATAATTGTTAACGATAATAGCCGATTTTTCTCTTAACCTGACGGCTATGCCTCCTTCAGGGGAAACGCATTTGGAAAAATACAATAAGAATAGATCAGTTTGAAAGGGAGGGTAAAGGCACCATTATTTCAAATATGCGTTTGCCCTGTCCCCACCTTATAGAATCATTGATTTCTTACAGATATAGTATTATGAATTATGGCATTTAAATTGAAATTATGACGTATTATTCATTGCTGAACTTTACTCTGGTTCCTGTCGGCAAGCTGCGATGGCGGGAGAAAAAGATGAAAGATAAACAGCTAAGCTACTGGTTTCCCCGAATACTGGTTTTAAGTTTTGCCATTTCACTATTATTACCGGCTCCAAAATTTGTTACCAGCCTGGATGCCGGCGGATATACCATCTGGCTGGCAAGGCTCATCTGGGTTATTTCCGTGCCGGTTGTTTTTTGCTCCATCCTATTTATAATCGCCATTGTACGGAAAAGATAAATAAGGAGCTTAATATTACCCTCGGCCACGGCTTTTCAGAAAGCATCAAGGTTACAGCACTGGAAGGTAGACATTAAACGTGCTTCCTTTGCCGGGTGTGCTTTCTACACTTATTTTCCCGTTATGCGCCTCCACAATGCTTTTGACTATCGGCAAACCCAGGCCTGTGCCAGTGATATACCTGGTTTTTTCATCCTTTATTCGATAAAACCGGTCAAAAATCCTGTCCAGATCCTTTTCAGGGATACCGAAGCCGGTATCCCTGACGCTGATTTTAAGATGATTCTTTTCAGCGACAGCACAAACTGTTATCCGTCCACCTTCAGGAGAATATTTAATGGAATTGGTAATGAGATTGGAAAATACCTCCACCATATTATCCCTGTTGGCAAACACGGGGGGAAGATCGTCAATCTCATCAATCTCCAGAACTATGTTTTTCGATAGAGCGTCTTCCTGAAAGAAATCAACATGCTCTTTCAGCAGGTCATCTACTTGAAGCTTCTCTTTTTCCTGTGCGATCAGTCCTGATTCGATTTTAGCCAGATCCAGAAGATCTGTAGAAAGATTGCTTAAAGATACGATCTTCTCGGAAGCCCTGCCGAGTATCTTCTTTTGTTGTTCAGTAACATCACCTGCAAGGCCGTCTAAAATCACTTTCAGCTGCATGCCGATTGAGTTCAGAGGGCTTTGAACCTCATGGGCGACCATTGACACAAAATCGGACTTGAGCTGGTCTATTTTTTTCAAAGAAGTGATATCATTCATAACTGTAATTGTACCCAGATTTCGGTTGAGCCTGTCCCGGAAAGGGATACACCGTACGCTTAAAATCTTCTCTCCGAAATTGAACTCTTCGATCAGATCTGCGAACTCTTCCTCGGGCATTGACAGAGCCTGGTCAATCATGCTTACCATCTTTTCATTTTGTACAACATCTTCAGCAAACCGGCCTATGGCATCCGCTCCAAAATAATCTACCGTTTTCAGAAAAGCAGGGTTGGCGAGCACGACTTTTTTCTCGATATCCGTAGCCATAACGCCGCCCGTAAGCTGATTTATAAGGACCCCCATCCTTGTTTTCTCGTTTGCAATGTCTTCAAGTGTACGGATAAACTCTAAAGCCTTTGCTATCACTATTCTAAGGTCCTGGGGAGAAAAGGGCTTCGGGATAAAATCGAAAGCACCTTTTTTCATAGCCGCAATCGAGTGCTCAATAGTGGCGTACCCTGTAATCACAATAACCACCGTTAACGGATGGCTTGTCTTAAGGCGCGGTAATATTTCCAGGCCAGGTATGCCTGGCATCATTAAATCGAGCAGGACAATATCAAAGTGCTTTTCTTCTATCAATTTCATTCCGCTCTCCCCTGTTTCAGCAGCAGCCACTTCAAAATTTTCAAGGGTTAACATTCTTTTAACACCATCCCGGATGCGCTTTTCATCATCAATTATCAGTACTCTATATTTTGAAGAATTCTCAAATTCGATTTTCTGCGTCATTATCATTAATTCCTTTATTCAAGTGGCTGAAAAGAGGAAGCTTAATTAAAAAAGTTGTTCCCTTCGGGCTTGTCTCCTTAACCGTAATATTTCCTCCGTTTTCTTTTATTATTCCAAACGCAGTGCTCAAGCCAAGGCCTGTTCCTTTTCCGAGCGACTTTGTCGTAAAAAAAGGATCAAAAATATTAGGTAAATCATTTTCGGAAATGCCGCTGCCGGTATCTGATATTTCAATGTAAGCCTCACCACGGGCCTTATCACGGTAAGTATGCACCGTCAGGGTTCCCTTTCCTCCCATGGCATCACCGGCATTAATCACCAGGTTAATAATTACCTGATAAAACTGGTTTTTATCCACATTGATAAGCATCATCTCGTCAGACAGAATTTTTTCTTCCTTTACATTCCCGAATAGCTTTTGATCATGAATGAAAGACATGCCTTCCTCAACCAGTGTATTTAGCTGAATAAATTCCTTGGCCGGATTGGTTTGCCGGCTGTAGGTGAGCAGATCTTTGACAATCTCTTTGCATCGGTTGACATCCTCAATTATAAATTTCAGGTCTTCGCGGACAGGATCATCCTCATCACGGCTTTCAAGGAGCATATTTGCATAAAATAAGATTCCGGTCAAAGGATTGTTGATCTCATGGGCCACACCGGATGCAAGCTGGCCTATGGAGGCCATTTTTTCCGTTTGCACGAGTTGTTTCTGGGTCTCCAGTAATTTTCTTTCTACAGCGATCTTCTCCCTTTGATCGGTATAAATCCCCATCGTAGCCACCTCTTTACCTCCTTCGTAAATAATAGCAGCGGCTATTTCACCAGGGATTTTTTCCCCTTTTGCGTTAATGAGATCGATTTTTGTGTTTGTCAATTTACCCTTTCCGCCATATTTCTCACTCCTTAGCTTCCTCATTATTCCCTTTGCGACTCCGGGCGGATAAAAATCTTTTGCAGTATACTTTTCAGCAAACTGTTTTTGTGTATACCCGATAAGATCTTCCGCAGCCTTGTTCATTAAAAGAACATTCCCTTTTATATCAGCGGCGATAATACTGCTGGCGGAACTCTGTATCATATTCTCCAAAAAATTTTTGGTCTCTTTCAGCTCCTTTTCCAAGACCTTTAGATGTGTAACATCATGAATGCTCACTCTGAAAAATATGACATCCCCATTCTCGTTTAAAATCGGGGAATAATCTCTATCCTCCCATGCTTCCCTGCCGTTATAGTCGACTTTTACCAGTATAGGCGTTGATTTTTTTTCGGAAAGAATTGAAGGAATAGGACAACCCTTAATGGAACAAAAGTTCTTGGTTCCGAAAAAGTATTCATGGCACGTTTTTCCGACAACATCTCTTTTAGAGCCGTATTTTTCAAGAAAGACATTGTTAAAGCCTATAATTATTTTGTTTAAATCCATGATAAGGGTGGGATAAGAAAGAGAATCAAATATCTTCAATCTCCACTCATCTTCCTTAAAGAATTTGTCCTTATCTGTCATGTCAACCTCTACTCATGATCTGCAATCATTTAAGAAAAACAGAAGTATCTACCATCTTGGGCACTTCAAACGCATGGGAAAGAAGGTTTCTTGCTTTTTCCGATCCATTTTCCGGTAAAATAAAGTAAATTGCAGCACCAGAGCACCCAAAAGCAAGCACCGGCATTTCGCCATCCAATAGCGCTTTAAAGGCCGAATCGGCTATCCCGTACCTGTCGCCAAAATGAGGGCCATGAAAGTAGATCAGCTCCACGGGCGATGTGATCCGAACAGATTCTTCATTATCAACCCTGATATTTTCATAAATATGGTCCAGCACCCTGCCCTCCCATTTACTCGAAAATATCAGGCAAAGGCGAAACATCCGATCACTAAAATACTGAGCCAGAACCAGATCAAAATTGATTCCGAAGTTATCAAGTTCACTGATATCAGTCCCAAATCCGGCATTTTCTTCCAGGCTCAAGTTGAGTTCGAGTAAGGATAAATTGTCAACAGATTGAAAACCGTATGTTTTAATTTTGGATTCCCAATATACAGCAGAAATCTCCATTTCTCATTCCATTCTAATCTTCCTGTTTTTTCGAATACAAATCATCTCTTAAAGGAGTATAATTCACCGGGAGATTCAAGCGGCCTGCCAGAGACACCGCGACCTCATCCAGCCGCATATAATCGGTGATAAATGTCAATGCTGATATGGATGATGCCATACCTAACAGGGGAAGATGCTCTTTAGTAAAAGCCTGCAAAGAGAGTCCCAGCACCTTCATACTGCGCTGGTGAGGAAAAACGGATACCATGCCGACGCCATAAATGTACTGAACCTTTGTATTAATAATATCATCGGCATCGACAATATTTCTTACACAATCTATATCTTGGGAACTTACACAACAAGAGCCGGAAAATCCGGTACCCATAGAAGAAACAGCTACAAAGGGCATGTTGATTCGATTTTCATTCAGGATATGAAAAAGCAGGGATATTGAAAACGCAGAATAGTCGGGATCATGAAGGTTTAACAAGACAAGCTCTGAACTAAGCTTAATACCACTGATTCTTACCTTTTCCGTAACTTCAGGCACAATCATCCCTTTTACTCGGCAGGGAGTTCATTAATGGTAATCATCACCATTCAAGATTTTCTTTAACGATCTCCATTAGTTTATCAAGATCTATCGGTTTTGGAATAAAGTCATCAGCCAGAGTTGTTTTCCCACCTTTATGGGTATAACTGGTTGAGGTCACGGCATCCCCTACTGCCGTCAAAAGAACCACTATGATATCACTGTATTTGGGATCTGCTTTTAACTCATCACATAGCTCGTATCCGTTTTTTCTGGGCATCATCACATCCAGAATAATCAAATCAGGTTTCTCTTCCTTGATCTTTTCCCATGCTTCAACTCCGTCATAGGCCTTGGCAACCCGGTATTTTTTACTTTCAAGCTTCATTGCAACCGATTCCACCAGATCCGGGTCATCATCCACTACTAAAATAAATTGTTTGTCGCTCATTAACCTGTCTCCTTTCTCCTTCTATAAAAAACATTAAGCTGATTTGTAAAATTTATCTTACTTTTCCGGACAAGCCGGAAAAACAACAGGTGAACTATAGTTGCGGTCTGGGCAACAGTCCTGCCCGCTCTACCAGCTCCCTTACTTTCTGCTCCCATTCAATGGCCATGATGTGAAACCCCGCAACGCCCTTAACTTCTTTTAAACGCTCAATCGATTCCACCGCAATCTTAATCCCTTCCTCAGGCTGTTTTTCCTTGGGAACGCCGGCCATACGTTTTATAAGCTCATCCGGAACATCCATGCCCGGAACCCTGTTTTTCATATATTTTGCCATTCCTACGCTTTTCATAGGAGTAATTCCGGCAAGGATCGACACCTTTTTATCAAGTCCCCTGTCGCATACCCCTTTCATCCAGATTTCGAATTTATCCAGATTATAAATACACTGAGTCTGTATGAAATCTACCCCTGCATTAACCTTTTTAGCAAGGCGTGCCACCCTGAGCTCAAACGGGTCTGCAAAAGGGTTGGCTGCCGCCCCGATAAACATTTTCGGCGGAGTGTCAATATCCCCTCCACCCTGGAATTTTCCCTCATCACGCATTTTTTTGACCATCTGTATAGCCTGAACCGAGTCTATATCATAGACACTGACAGCCATTGGATGATCGCCAAAATGGGTATGATCACCGGACAGGCAGAGCATTGTATTTATTCCATGGGCATATGCACCAATAATATCACTTTGCATGGCCAGCCTGTTTCTATCTCTTGAAACCATCTGAAGAATTGGATCAAGGCCCATCTGCTTGATAATGATACAAGCCGCAAGACTTGACATACGAACCATGGCTGTCTGGTTATCAGTCACATTTATCGCGTCAACACATCCTTTCAGCATTTCAGTCTTTTCCCTGACCTTTTCCGGTCGGGCGCCTCGCGGGGGACCACACTCAGAGGTTACCGCCAGTTGTCCCGATGCTAAGACTTTTTCCAATTTACTTTCGGTTTTCATTCTGCCAAATCCTCCCTTATAATCTTGCGTGGTCCACCATGCCAACTCGGTCGCCAATCCTTGGCAGTCATAACCTCTTCATATCTGTCTTCCAAGCCTAAAGATTTCAAACGCTCCCAAATAATATTCCAGACGCAGTCAACATCTTTGCTTATTTCACAGTTTCCCCCGGTAGAACCGCCACACGGACCGTTCAGCAGACGCTTGGAACATCGTGCAACAGGGCAAATACCACCGGTCAATCCGAGAATGCAATCACCGCATCCCTGGCATCGTTCGGCCCACACGCCCTGACGCTCAGAAGCACCCATAAATTTCGTATTCAAAGCAGGAAATACAAGCTTTGCGGAAAAACGTCTGGCGATTTCCTGAACACCACAGCCGCAGGCCATGGAAAGAACAGCTTCCGCCTGATCGATGTGTGTTACGAGCTCCTCTACGTATTCGGGATCACACTGCCTTTCAAGTGTGATTTCCTTAACCTCTAGAGTTTTACCTTCCTTCATAAAAGCCATCTGAAGAGCAGAAGACAGAATCCCGACCTCTTTTCGACCGCCTGCAGCACAGACGGTTACGCATTCATTGCAACCAACAAGAAGAATTCGATTATACGGGCTGATGTATTCCATAATTTCTTCCATCGGTTTTTGTTCAGCTACAATCATTGTACTTTGCTCTCCTTTATATAGGCTATTAACCCACAGCGATTTTTGACTGACCTGCCGATAAATTTTTTACCGGATTAGGCCCCAGCTTACGGATTTTATCTGTTATCTCAACGGCTACCCTTGCGAAATCTTTACCCATACCCGCTGACATTGTAACCATCTCCACCCTTTCTTTTTCAATACCGATTTCATCAAGAATCTTTTTCACTCTTGCCACGCGAAGGGCAGCT